>JAPPNE010000061.1 GCA_028818775.1 Deltaproteobacteria bacterium
GCAAGGCCGCCCTCATCGCCCATACGATCAACAACGCCAAGTTGCTGTTCAAGGAGAAGAGTCTCGGGTCGTTGGAAACCGGCAAGCTGGCCGATCTCGTCGTGCTCGACCGGGACTATCTGACGGTCCCGGCGGAAGAGATCGCTGCCATCCGGCCCGTCCTCACCATGACGGGCGGTCGGATCACATTTGTAGAGAAATAGGTCGTGCGAATTCGCCGGAAAGGACACTAACTTAGCCGTGTAGGGTTTGTCCTACCGCCAGTATCAGAGTTATCGAATCATGGGCGGGTTTGAAATCCGCCTCTACACGCGCCCCTCAGTTGGGCGCGATGTCGTAGAGCCGCTGCGCGTTCTCTCCCATGATCTTGGGCAGCGCGTCCGCGGCGATGTCGTCCCGCTCCAGCACCTCCTTGACCACGTTGGGGAACTTGCAGTCGCCGTGGTTGTAGTCCGAGGCGAACACGAGCCGGTCGTCGCCGATGAAGTCCATGACGTAGGGCAGGGTGGTCTCGTCGGGCTCGAAGGAGAAGAAGACGTCGCGTTGCCGGATGTACTCGCTCGGCGGCATGGTCAGGAGCGGCACCGCCGCCTGCATGTACTCGTAGTGCTCGTCCAGCCGCTCCATCCAGAACGGCACCCAGCCGGCGCCGGCTTCCAGGAACGCCACCTTGAGCCTGGGGAACTTCTCCAGGACGCCGCCGCCGACGACGCACATGACGCCGATCATCTGCTCGAAGGGGTGGGTGGTGGCGTGCACGAACAGGGCGTTGTCGAAGCGGTCGGCGGCGGCCGCGGGCCGGCCCGAGCCCACGTGGACGCACACCGGCACGCCCAGCTCCTCGGCCGCGGCGTAGAACGGGTCGAAGTCGGGGTGGTCGAGGTTGCGCCCGGCGGAGTGGGCCGCGGTGGCCACGGCCACGAAGCCCAGGTCGTTCACGCAGCGCCGCAGCTCGGCCGCGGCCTCCACCGGGTCCTGCATGGGCACCAGGGCGACCCCCTTGAGCCGCTCGGGCGCGTGGGTGCAGTACTCGTGAAGCCAGTTGTTGTAGGCCTTGGACACGGCGCAGGCGTAGTCCTTGTCCTCGAGGAACGGCAGGCTCAGGAACACGGTGGTGCCGAAGTTCACCGAGATGGTGATCTGCTCCAGGTCCATGTCCTTGAGCCGCTGCACCGGGTCCCACATGCCGGTGGTGGGCTGCGGCGAGCGGTTGTGGGGCACCGCGCCGATGCCGCAGCCCACCCCCGAGGGCTTGGCCCAGATGCGCCCCTCCATGAGCAGTTGATCGCGGCCGTCGGCCTTCACCACCCGGGGAGCCTTCTTCTTGTAGGGCCCCTCCAGCAGGTCCTCCCACGGCGCGAACTTCTCCTGCACGTGGCCGTCGGCATCGATGATCGGGAAACTTGCCATGGCGGTCGACCGGCTACTTGAGGTTCTGGGCCAGGAACGCCGTGCTCCGGTCCCATGCCAGCTTGCAGGCGTCGGCGTCGTAGTTCGCCCCGGTCTCGTTCCCGAAGGCATGCTTCGCCTGGTAGCGGAAGATCTCGTGGGTGACGTTGCCCTCCTTGAGGCGCTCTTCCAGGGCATCCACCTGATCCGGCGTGAAGAAGCCGTCCTCCAGCGCGAAGTGACCCTGGAACGGCATGGCGATGGTGCGCGTGTCGGCCGCTTCGGCCGGGGGAACGCCGTACCAGCAGCAGGCCGCGTCCGTGGCCTTGGAGTACACCGCCGCCAGCACCGTCAGGGCGCCGCCCATGCAAAAGCCGATGACCCCCACCTTGGGACAGCTCTGCTTCAGGTGCTCCGCCGCGCTGCACACGTCCGTATTGGCATCGGCGAAGTCCAGGTTCTGCATGAGGTGGCTGGCTTCCTCCGCCTCCACCGTCACCACGCCCCGGTAGAGGTCCGGCACCAGCGCGTTGTAACCCAGACCGGCCAGCTTGTCGGCCACGCTCTTGATCTGGTCGTTGACGCCCCACCATTCCTGGATCACCACCACGCCGGGAGCGTTGTCGCCCGACGCCGCGTAATATCCCGATGCTTCCTTGCCGTCGGGCCTCTTGAAAGTGATCGTCTCTCCCATGACTCTCCCTCCTGAATTCTCCGAGAATGTTCGGCGTCCGCCGCCGACGGGGAGTCAGAATAGTACGTCTCGATTTGCGAGTCCAGCCGTTGCCGGAGGCCCGCGGGCGCGGTTGACGCGCGTTTCGGATTCTTGTTAACAATACCGCCAATTCAGGGCCTTCGCGTCTTTACGCCCGCCACGGCGGTCGCCGGAAACGCAGCGGAACAGGAAGAGAGGACACGCCATTGACCGAGGATGAAGTACTGCAAATTCTGGACTTGGTGGAGAAATCGAACTTCGACTATCTCGACCTGGAGATAGGCGATCTGAAGCTCACCGTCAGCAAGTCGGGCGTTCCCGCGGTGCCCGCGACCGTCAGCGTGACCCAGGCCGCGCCCGCGGCGGCTGCCGCTCCGGCAGCGGCTCCCGCGGCCGAGGCGCCGGCAGCTCCCGCCGCGGCAGCGCCCGAACCCGCCCCGGCGGCGGAAAGCGCCCCCGCGGCCCAGGCGGTCACCGTCAAGGAGGGCACCGTTCCCGTTCCCGCGCCCATGGTCGGCACGTTCTACGCCACGCCCGAGCCCGGAGCGCCGCCGTTCGTGAAGCTCGGCGACCACGTGGACGCCGAGACCACCGTGGGCCTCGTGGAGGTCATGAAGGTCTTCAACGCCGTGAGCGCGGGCGCCGCCGGCACCATCGACGAAGTCTGCGTCGAGAGCGGCCAGTTCGTCGAGCACGGCCAGACCCTCTTCCTGGTGCGGCCGGATGCCTAGCGAGGGTTGCGCCGGTGGCCGTTAGCCGTCTCCTGGTCGCCAACCGGGGCGAGATAGCGGTCCGCATCATCAGAGCCTGCCAGTCCCTGGGCATCGAGTCGGTGGCCGTGGTCTCCGAGGCCGACCGCGACAGCATGCCGGCGCGCCTCGCCAACCGCACCGTGTGCATCGGACCGGCCCGTTCCACCGAGAGCTACCTCAAGGTCGAGGCGCTGGTGGCCACCGCCCTGGGCACCGGCTGCGACGCCCTTCACCCGGGCTACGGCTTCCTCGCCGAGAAGTCCGAGCTGGCCGAGGCCTGCGCCAAGCACGGCGTCACCTTCGTGGGTCCGCGCGCCGACAGCATCCGCCAGATGGGCAACAAGTTGCTGGCCCGGGCCACGGTCGGGGCCTTCGGGGTGCCGCTGGTGCCCGGTTCGGACAACGTGCGCGGCTTCGAGGACGCGGCGGAGGTGGCCGCGGAAGTGGGTTATCCGGTGCTGCTCAAGGCCGCGGCCGGCGGCGGCGGCAAGGGCATCAAGATCGTCCGGGAAGACGGCGAGCTCCAGACCGCCTTCGAGACCGCTTCGGCGGAGGCCCGGGCGGCCTTCGGCGATCCCACGCTGTACATGGAGCGCTACATCCCCAACGCCCGCCACATCGAGGTGCAGGTCATCGGCGACCGCTTCGGCAACGTGGTGCACGTGGGCGAGCGCGACTGCTCGCTGCAGCGGCGCTACCAGAAGGTGGTGGAGGAGGCGCCGGCGGCGTGTATTCCGGTGGAGTTGCGGGAACGCATCCGCGACGCCGGACACAAGGTCGCCAAGGAGATCAAGTACGAGAACGCCGGCACCGTGGAGTTCATCTACGACGAGGACCGGCAGGACTTCTTCTTCCTGGAGATGAATACGCGCATCCAGGTGGAGCATCCGGTCACCGAGATGATCACCGGCATCGACCTCGTGCGCGAGCAGATCCGCGTCGCCGGCGGCGAGCGACTGTCCTTCTCCCAGGAGGACGTGAACTTCAACGGCCACGCCATCGAGTGCCGCATCACCGCCGAGGCGCCGTGGCAGGGGTTCCGGCCGTGTCCCGGCGTGCTCACCGAGTGGAGCCCGCCCCAAGGGCCGGGCATCCGGGTGGACACCCAGTGCTTCCCGGGCTACCGGGTCCCGCCGTTCTACGATTCGCTGCTGGCCAAGCTCATCGTCCACGCCGGCGACCGAGAGCAGGCGGTGGCGCGCATGAAGCAGTCCCTGACGCAGTTCGCCGCCGCCGGCATCGACACCACCATCCCGTTCCTGACCGCGGTCATGGACGAGCCGGACTACGTCAGCGGCAGGGTCAGCACCCGCTGGCTCGAGGGCCGGCTCGACGACCTGGCCGCGCGCCACGCTTCCTGAGCTTTGTCGAAAGGCTCACTCCCCCACCGTTCGCCCTGAGCGTAGCGCAGCGAAGTCGAAGGGCCTCAGTCCCGGATGAACTCCCGGATCGCCTTGTGCGCGGCCTCCGGGTTCGTGAAGAAATAGCTGTGCCGCTCTCCCGGAAGCACCACCAGCCTGGCGTTGGGGATGCCGGTTGCCAGGATCTCCGCTCCCTTGCGGTGCGACATGTCGCTCACCACCGCGTGGTCGTCCTCGCCCACCAGCACCAGCGCCGGCACGCCGATGTCCTTCAGGCGCTCGCTGGTGTCGTGCTCCTGCCGCGCGATCACGTGCCGAAAATAGCACTCCACCGACGACATATTGGCCATGCGCACCTTGAGGCAATGCTCGATCTCGGCCGGGTGGTCCGCCTGGTACTGCTCGGTCCAGCCCACCTCGATGGTGTGCTCGCGCACGTATTTCTCGTAGCCCATCTCCACCATTTCCGTGGCGATGCGCAGGGGTATGCCCCGGGCGTCGGGGTGCGAGGCGCCCGACGAGGCGAGGATGAGCTTCTTGACCCGCCCGGGATGCTCCAGGGCGAGCAACTGCGCCACCCGGCCGCCCATGGAATGCCCGCACACGACGGCGTCGGTGGCGTCGATGTGATCCATGACCGCCGCGACGTCTTCGGCGAACATGCGCGTGGTGTAGCGCATGGGTGTCCGGGTGGAGCGCCCCGTGCCGCGGAAGTCCGTGATGAGGGTGCGGTGGTCGCGCGAGAACTCGGGCACCTGGAAGATGTTCCAGACGTCGCCGTCGCACGCGGTTTCCGAGATGAACACGAACGGAGGCCCGTCTCCCTGGACCTCGTAGTAGATGTCGGCGTCGCCGACGTTGAGTGTTGGCATGGCAAACCTCCTTGGGGTAGACGGACTAGCACAAACCGCCGGTTGGAAACAGAATGCCGTGAAACCGGTTCAAGGGTTGGCATTGTGCGGGCCGATGTGCGACAATGCGGGATTTATTTTGGGGCAAATCCAACCTAAGGGGGTTCTTATGGTCAGGAAGACAGGATTGGCAGTCGCACTGGTTGCGGCGCTCGGCCTGGTCGCCGGCAGCACCGCCGTGGCCGCCGATTTCTTCAAGGGGAAGACCATCCGGGTCGTCGTCGGCTACGCGCCCGGAGGCGGTTATGACACCTACACCCGGCAGGTCGTGCGCCACATGGGCAAGTACATTCCGGGAAACCCGAAGTTCATCGTGCAGAACATGACGGGGGCCGGCAGTCTGGTTTCGGCCAACTACATCCAGAGGCGGGCGAAGCGGGACGGGACCGTCCTGGGCGTGTGGAACAGCGGCTTCGTGCTCATGCAGGCCCTGGGTGATCGCAAGGTGCAGATCAAGGCCAGGGAGCTGGGCTGGATCGGCGCCCCGGTCAAGGGCAACCCCACGTGCGCCTTCATGGGCTGGTCCGGCGTCAGGACGCTCGCCGACATCACCGATCCCAACAAGAAGATCAAGGTGGGCGGCACCCGTACCGGCTCCACCGGTGTCGACATGCCGAAGCTCCTCAACCAGACCGCGGGCACGAACTTCGACGTGGTCGCGGGTTATTCGGGGACCGCTACGTCACGCATCGCCATGCAGTCCAAGGAAGTCGCGGGTGCCTGTTGGGGTTGGGAATCCATGCGCGTGACCGCGCGGGGCATGCTCGATGCCAAGGGCGACGACAAAATGATCCCGGTGCTGGTCACCCACAAGATCGATGACCCGGAGCTCAAGGACTCGCTGCTGGTTCACGAGGTGGTGGAGAAGCGAGGAGGAAAGGAAGGGCTCGCAACCTACCAGGCATGGGGCGGCCAGTATGAGTTCCAGCGCCCGTTCGTGGCTCCGCCGGGAGTGCCCGCCGACCGCCTTGAGGTCCTGAGAGAGGGTTTCCGGAAGACGTTGCAGGATCCCGCTTTCCTTGAAGAGGCCAAAAAGGTCAAGCTCATCGTTCAGTACGTCCCGCCGAAGGAAATCGATGGGCACGTCGACACGATTCTCGGCATTCCTCAGGAGTCCAAGGACGCACTGAGCTTCCTGGTGCGGAAGTAGACTGTTTCCTGCGCCGACCAGGTGATCAGGGAGGGGGCATGCCCTCTCCCTGATTTCCTCCCTTCCGCTGAATACCTCCCACCAACCCAACGGGCCTCCTCCAAACGCGCCCGCGTCACGGGCGGTGGCGCGCCGCACCGAGCGCGCCGCGATTCTGGCGTTGTTCGTCGGCGCCGTGGTCACGGCCTTCGCCCCCATTCTCGTGCGCGTCAGCGAAGTGGGTCCAAGCCCCACGGCGTTTTACCGTTTCCTGCTGGCGATACCCGTTTACTGGACTCTCGCGCTGGCCGTGTCCACGGGAGGCCGGCGCGCTGCCCACAGAAAGCCCACCGGTTCGAGGATCTATCTGCTGATGGCCCTGGCGGGCGCATGCCTCGCCGGAGACATGGCGGCGTGGCACTACTCGATTCACATGACCTCCGTGGCCAATGCCACGCTGCTCTTGAACGTCACGCCGGCGTTCGTGGTCCTGGGCGGGTGGCTCCTGTTCCGCACGCGGGTGACCGGGACGTTCATGCTCGGCCTCGTGACGGCCATGACGGGTATCCTCGCGCTCTCGGGCGCAAGCCTGGCGCTAAGCCGCACGCGTTTCGTGGGCGACCTGCTGGGACTGGTGACCGCCATGTTCTATGCCGGATACCAGATGACCGTGGAACGCCTGCGGCGGCGCTTTTCCACGCTCACCATCATGATCTACGCGATACCTGTCAGCGCCCTGGTGACTTTGGTGGTGGCGCTCCTGAGCCGTGAGACCATGGCGGTGGTGACGCCCGCGGGGTGGGTCGTGCTGGTGGCGCTGGCCGTCGGCCCGCAGGTGCTCGGCCAGGGCCTGATCGCCTGGGCCTTGGCGCACCTGCCGGTGGCGTTCGTCTCCGTGAGCCTCCTGGTGCAGCCGATCGTCGCCGCCACCGCCGCTTGGCTTTTCTTCGACGAACGCATCGGCGGCCAGCAGGCGCTGGGCGCCGTTGCCGTTCTCGGGGGCATCGCCATCGCCCGGCGCGGGAGCGTGCGGCGGTAACTCGAATGGACGCTAAGGTGCTTCTCCGCGGCCTGTTCGACGCCGCGGTCGCCGCCGCCGATCCGGCCCATGTCGTGCCGCCGCACCTTCCCGCGCCGCCCCCGGGACGCACCCTGGTGCTGGCGGCGGGCAAGGCGGCCGCCTCCATGGCGCGGCCCGTCGAGCGGAACTGGCCGGGCGCCATCGAGGGCATAGCGGTCACGCGATACGGACACGGCGTCGAGTGCCAACGCGTCGAGGTGGTCGAGGCCGGTCATCCGTTGCCCGACGCGGCAGGACAGGGCGCCGCCGCGCGTTTTCTCTCGGCCGCCGCCCGCCTGGGGCGCGACGACCTGCTGCTGTTCCTCGTTTCCGGGGGCGCGTCCGCGCTGCTGGTGGAACCGCAACCGGGCCTCGGCCTGACCGACAAACAGGCCGTCAACCGCGCGCTGCTGCGGGCGGGCGCTCCCATCGCCCAGATGAACTGCCTGCGCAAGCACCTCTCCGCCGTCAAGGGGGGACGCCTTGCCGCAGCGGCCGCGCCGGCCCGGGTCGTAACCTTGGCCATCTCGGACGTGCCCGGAGACGACCCGGCGGTCATCGGCTCCGGCCCGACCGTCTCCGACCCCACCACCTGTGCCGATGCGCTGGCGATCGCCGCACAGTACAAAATCGTTCTACCGGAAGTCGCGAGGAGAGCCCTGCAGCAAGCCAGATGGGAAACCGTGAAGCCCGGCGACCCGCGTCTCGCCCGGACCGATTACACGATCGTCGCTCGTCCTGCCGACGCGCTGGCCGCGGCCGCTGCCAGCGCCCGCGCGCTGAATCTCAAGGTGCTGAATCTGGGAGACGATCTCCAAGGAGAGGCACGCGATCTGGGCGCCGCGCACGCTGATTTGGCCCTCCAACACACGCCCGGCGTGCTCATTTCGGGCGGCGAAGCCACGGTCACCCTCAACGCCCCGGGCGCAACCGGCGGCCCCAACCTCGAATACCTGCTGTCCCTGGCGGTGGCCCTCGACGGCGCCCCCAACGTCCACGCCATCGCCTGCGACACCGACGGCATCGACGGCTTCACCAACGCCGCCGGCGCCTGCATCAGCCCCGACACCCTGGCGCGCGCCCGCGCCGCCGGAACGGACCCGCGCGAAATGCTCGCCAGGCACGACAGTTACGAATTCTTCCGACGTCTGGGCGATTTGGTGGTGACCGGTCCGACGCGGACCAACGTCAACGATTTCCGGGCAGTGCTGGCAACTTGAGCGGCGCGGATAGCTCACACCAACCGCACCCCATACTCCTCCCGCCCGGTCACGTGTCCGACGAGGGCCGCCGCGGGCACGTCCCGGTCGATCAGCGCTTTGACCAGCGCTTCGCCGTCCTTTTCCGCCACGGCGATGAGCAGACCCCCGGAGGTCTGCGGGTCCAGTGCCACCTCGGCGAGGGCGTCGGAGACGCTCCCGTCGATGACGGTCTTGTCGTCGAGCCATTCGCGGTTGCGCTTGCAGCCGCCGGTGAGGTTGCCGCCGGACTCGGCGAGTTGGGCGACGTCCGGCAGTACCGGCAGCCGGGCGGCCTCGAAGGTGATGCTGACGCTGCCGTCGAGGGTCATCTCCAGGCCGTGGCCGAGCAGGCCGTAGCCGGTGATGTCGGAGCAGGCGTGGACGTCGAAGTCCCTCATGACCTCGGCGGCGTACTTGTTGAGGGTGGCCATGGAGGCAATGGCCTGGTCGATGCTCGTCTGGGAAACGTTGCCGCGCTTGACGGCGGTGGTGGCGATGCCGGTGCCCAGGGCCTTGGTGAGAACCAGCACGTCGCCCTCACGGGCGCCGATGTTGCGCAGGATGCGGTCGGGGTGCACGGTGCCGGTGACGGCCAAGCCGTACTTGATCTCCTCGTCGATGATGGAGTGGCCGCCGACGATGACGGCGCCGGACTCCTTCACCTTGTCGGCGCCCCCGCGCAGCACCTCGCCCAGCACCTCGATGTCCATCTTCCCCTTGGGGAAGCAGACGATGTTGAGGGCGGTGGCGGGCACCCCGCCCATGGCGTAGACGTCGCTCAAGGAGTTGGTGGCGGCGATCTGGCCGAACATGTAGGGGTCGTCGACGATGGGCGTGAAGAAGTCCACGGTGTTGACGATGGCCAGGTCGGGACGCAACTGGAAGACGCCGGCGTCGTCGGCCGTCTCGGTGCCTACCAGCAGATCAGCGGATTCGAACTTGGGAAGCCGGTGCAGAACCTGCACCAGATCGGCGGGGCCGAGCTTGGCCGCTCAACCCGCGGCCTTGACTTCCTGGGTCAGCCGGATGGCTTCCATGGACATTTGAGAACTCCTTGAGACTGCTCTCGCGGTCTCGTTGGCGATCAGTTTCTCCCCGGCTTGAGCCTCCTCACGTCGCCCACCCGCATGGTCACGCCGGTGCGGTCGAAGTACTCTAGCACGGGGATGGTGTACTTGCGGCTCGACTGCAGGATGTCCCTGAAGGTGGCCGCGCTCATTTCCTCGTGGCTCTCGAAGTAGCTATATAAATCGGCCTTGATCCTGTCAATGGAAGCCTTGAGATAGTAGAGCTCGGTGGTCACCCGGACGATCTCCCCCTGCCGTTCCATGACCCGGATCACCTCGTTCAGCTTCGGGCGCTCCACCCCGAGAGCCTTCTCGATCTCCTTCAGGTAGGGCGGGGCGAGCGGGTTCCTGGCCAGCGCGGCGGAGATCTCGCCGGACAGCGACTTCTCCCGCGCGCCCAACTCTACGCGATGATCCGGCAGGCGCAGGTGGTTGCCGTCCCGGACGCACACGCCCTCGGCCGCCAGGAGGTCCGTCAGGTCCCGGAACAGCCGCGCCGACGCGCCGCTGGCCAGTCTCGCGCGGACCTCTTCGAGGTCCATGCCCGGCGCCAGCGGATGGCTCTCGTGGAACGCCGCCAGGGCGGAGCGCAGCCGCTCCCGGAAGCCGTCCCACTTCTCCTCGGTGGTGTAGACGCGCTCCCGCTCGGAATCGAAGGAGCGGAGCCCCTCGGTCCGTTCCAGCCAGTCGCGCGTTTCCTCCCGCTTCAGGTTGAGGAACTGGCAGATGGAATCGGCCCCGGTGGCCAGACTCGCGTCCCCGGCCAGGAAGCTCCGGATCATCTCCGGCGTGTCGCCTTCGCGCAATGTCCGCAGCCGCTGCTCGACGTCCTTCTCCCGGCGCCGGTGCCGCCGCGCCCGCGGGTCCACGACCTCGCCGCCCCCCAGGGTCTTCTGCGCGGTCTCGTCGCGCACGATGAAGTGGTCGCCGCGCATGACCAGCAGCGGCTCGGTCAACAGCACCTGGCAGTAGGTCGTCTCCTTGGGCTCCACCTTCTCGGTGTCGCCCAGGAAGACGAGCTTTCCCATGCGTTCGGCCGTCCCCAGGTGAATCCGCACCCGCTGGTGGTTCTTGATCCCCTTGGCGGCCGCCGGCCGCACCTCCAGGTGGGCGTCGAAGCGCGTCGACGCCAGGGTCAGCTCCTCGTGGCAGATCATGTGGCCGCGTTCCAGGGCGCCGCGATCCTGGCCGGTGAGGTTGAGAGCCACGCGCTGGCCCCAGCCCGCCGACTCCACCGACTGGCCGTGCACCTGGATACTGCGGACGCGGAACTTCTGGCCGCCGGGGACCGCGTGGACGTGGTCGCCGGTGCGCACCTCGCCCGCCAGCCCGGTGCCGGTGACGATGACCCCGTGCCCCTGGAGCACGAACACGCGGTCCACCGGCAGCCGGAAGAAGCCGCTGGGGGCCGGCCGGTCGATGTCCGTCAACGCGTCGAAGATCCCCTTCCGCACCTCTTCCAGTCCGTCTCCCGAGACGGCGGAGAAGTGGACCACCGGCGATCCTTCCAGCGCGGTCTCGAAGGTCAGGATCTCGATCTCCTCCTCCACTTCCCGGACCCGCGCCTCGGACACCAGGTCCACCTTGGTGATGACGAACAGCGCCGTCCGAACTCCTAGGAGGTGGACGATGTCGAGGTGCTCCTCGGTCTGCGGCATGACCCCGTCGTCCGCCGCCACCGTGAACAGCACGAGGTCGATGCCGTGGGCGCCGGCGAGCATGTTGCGGATGAAGCGCTCGTGGCCGGGCACGTCGACGATGCCGGCCTCGCTGCCGTCGGGCAGGGACAGGTGCGCGAACCCCAGGTCGATGGAGATGCCGCGCTCCTTCTCCTCCTTGAGGCGGTCGGTGTCCGCGCCGGTGAGGGCCTTGATGAGGCTCGTCTTGCCGTGGTCGATGTGGCCGGCGGTGCCGATGATGTATGGCATGGCGTGTGCGGTCCCGTGCCGGTCAGAGTGGACTCGACGCTTGCTCGATCATGGTCGCCGTTGTGCCCGCGGTCCCGGGTGCCGGCTGACGGCGAGAGTCTTGCGCGATCATCGCGTCCCTTCAGGCGACATGAGGGGCTCGAGGTTGGGCACCACCGACTCGGGGTCGCCGGCGCTTCTCAGGTCGAGGATGAAGCGGTCGTTGTGAATGCGGCCGATGACGGGCGGGTCGGCCTGCCGAAAGAACCGCGCCACCTCGTCGGGGCTCATGCCGCGGCCGCGCACGGCGATGCCCTTGCTCGGGATCTCCTCGGTGGGGAGGGCGCCGCTGCCGATCTGGCAGGTGCAGTCCACGAGCTCCAGCTCGTAGTCTGGCCCCAGGCGCTCCCGCAAGAGCGGCAGCACTCTCCGGCCGCCTTCCTCGATCTCGTCCGGCGGACGGCTGAAGGCGCGCAAGGTGGGGATCTCCCGGGTCAGGTCGGGGGACTGCACGTAGCTCCGGAGCGTCGCCTCCAGCGCCGCCAAGGTGAGCTTGTCGCAGCGCAGCGCGCGCTTGAGAGGGTTGCGGTTCATGCTCTCGATCCAGCCCTTGGTGCCGGCCACGAGCCCCGCCTGGGGTCCGCCGAGGATCTTGTCGCCGCTGAAGGTGACCACGTCCGCGCCCATGGCCACGCGCTCCGCCACCAGCGGCTCCCGCGGCAGCCCGAGCTTGCCGAGGTCCACAAGCGCGCCGCTCCCCAAGTCCTCCATCACCGGCACCCCGCGCTCCCGGCCGATGGCCACGAGGTCCTTCAACTCCACCTCCGCGGCGAAACCCACCACCCGGTAGTTGCTGGTGTGCACCTTGAGCAGCAGCCCGGTGTTCTCGTCGATGGCCTCGGCGTAGTCCCGCGGGTGGGTGCGGTTGGTGGTGCCCACCTCTCGCAGGATGGCGCCGCTCTTGGCCATGACCTCCGGGATGCGGAAAGAGCCGCCGATTTCGATCAGCTCGCCCCGCGACACGACGACGTGCTTGCCCTCGGCCATGGAGTTGAGCCCCAGCAGCACCGCCGCCGCGTTGTTGTTCACCGCCGCCGCGGCCTCGGCCCCGGTCAGCTCCCGCAGCAGCGCCTCGATGCCCGCCTCCCGCTGGCCCCGCTTGCCGTGCTCGAGGTCGAACTCCAGGTTGACGGGGTGGCGCGCGGCGAGGGCGGCCGCCGCGGCCGCGGCCTCCGAGAGCAGGGCCCGCCCCAGGTTCGTGTGCAGGATGGTGCCGGAGGCGTTGACTACCCGCACCATGCCGGGCCGGGCGGCGCGGGCGAGCTTCCTTTCCAGGTCCGTTATGATAGATTCCTCGTGCAAACGGTCGGACGGAAGGTCGCGGCCGGATCGTATGACCTGCCTCAGTTCATCCATGAGGCCCCGCAGGGTCGCCGTCACGAACGGCCGGCTGAACCGCTCCAGCAACGGCGCCGCGGCAGGGTGATTCATGACGCGGTCCACGGAGGGCAGCTCACGCAGCAGGTCGGTTTCCGGTTTCATGAGTCAGCATCATCAAACTAGCCCTTCGGTCCGGTAGACGCAAATCTCACCGCACGTGACACCCTCCTCCTCACCCTCACCCCGGCGCTGGTTCTATCTGTTCATCACGACGCTGGCGCAGACCGCGCTGGCGACCATCCACATGGGCATCCCGACGCTGGTGCCGCTCATCCAGAAGGAGCTCTCGCTGACCCTCACCGAGGTCGGCATCCTCGTTTCGATGATCAACGTCGGGGTCGTGGCCGCCGTCCTCGCCGCCGGCAAGGCAGCGGACCGCTACGGCGAGCGGCGCATCATCGGCTACGGCACCGCGGCGTGCGGCGTGCTCGTACTCGCGGTGTTTTTTGCACGGGACTTCCCCGGCCTCCTCGTCCTCTTCCTGCTCCTGGGGCTCCCCATCGCCACCGGCACCCCGGCTGGCAGCAAGGCCATCGCCGGCTGGTTCCCGGACCGCGAGCGCGGCACCGCCATGGGCATCCGCCAGACCGGCATCCCTCTGGGCGGCACCATCGCGGCGCTCACGCTGCCGTCCCTGGGCTTGGTCTACGGCTGGCGCCCGGCGCTGTCCGTGGTGGGCGTCGTCACGGTGGCCACCGGGGTGCTGGTGCTGCTGTTCTACCGGGAACCGGAGCGGGCGCGGGTCGCGGACGGCGCGGCGCCCGCGGTGGGGTTGAGGGAGATCATCCGAAGCGGGGACATCTGGGCGGGGGCGTTCTACGCCGCGGTGCTCGCGGGATGCCAGTGGTGCTACATCAGCTACATCGAGCTGTATCTCACCGAGGACGTGTTCTTCTCGCTGGTCTTCGCCGCCGCGTTGCTGGCGGTGGGACAGGCCTGCGGCGGCGCCGGGCGCATCGGCTTCGGCATCGTCAGCGACAGGGCCTTCTACGGGCGGCGCGTGCCCGTGCTCATGATGCTGGCGCTGCTCGGCTCCGCCGCCGGCGCGGCCACCGCCTTCCTGTCGCCCGGGATGCCCTGGTGGCTCGTGGCCGTGGTCGTGTCGCTTCTCGGCCTCGGCACCATGAGCTGGCAGGGACTGTACCTCGCCCTGGTCGCCAAGGTCGTCGGCATCCGCATCGCCGGCGTCGCCATCGGCCTGACCAACACCGTGGCCTTCGCCGGCGTGGTGGTGCTGCCTCCGGCCTTCGGTTTCATCGCCGACTACACCGAGTCCTACAAGATGGCCTGGATCGCCCTGGCCATCGCCATCGCCGTGCCGCTGCCGTTCCTGTGGAGGGTCCGGGAGGACGCGCTATAGGTTTTCCCTCTGTCATACGCGCCTCCTTCCGTCATTCCCGGGGAACAGGCTGTGTCAGAACACCATCTGAGAGAGGCAACAACCCCCTGAATCGTCATTCCCGCGAAAGCTTGCCCTCGACCCCGATCGGGGGCGGGAATCCAGGGGGGGACGGGGGACCCGAAACCCGATTAGCCACCCAGACAATACTCCGCGATCTCTCGATAAGTGGGTTGCCAGATCTCGCCGCGGTGCCGGTTGACGTACTCGATGATGCGTTCGAAGCCGGCGGCGAGGTAGGGCCGGCCGCCCAGTTCGGCGTGGACGCAGGCGTCGATCATGCCCGGGCGCCCTCGGTTGGCCTCTTCGTAGACGAAGTCGAAGCCGTCCTTGAATCCGGTGAAGAAGGTGCTGGCGTTGCCGAGGCCGTTGCCCCAGGCGCGCCAGTCGTTGGCGTACCAAGTCTTGGGGATCACGCAGATGCGCCGGCCGTCGACCGACTCCACGTGAGGGATGTCGTCGTCCGACGGGTCCCCGGACCACAGGTAGCCTGCCTCGGCGAGGAGTCCCAGCGTGACATCTGTGTGATGCCCGCCCGGACCGAACCAGCCCACCGGCCGCGCCCCGGTGATGTCCTCCAGGATCCGGGTGCAGGAGGCGATCTCCTCTTGCTGTTCTTCCGGACTCAGCTCGATCATGCTGACTTCGTTGGTGGTGCCGTGGCCGGCGATCTCGTGTCCGGCCTCGTGCAGCGCGCGCACCGCGTCCGGCCACTTCTCCGCCGCCAGCGAGTTCACCAGGATCATGGCGCGCACGTTCTGCCGCTCGAGGATCTCGAGGATGCGCCAGACGCCGGCGTTGCCGCCGTACTCCGCATGCGAGAGCGAGCTGTGGTTCACGTCGATGCGTGAATCCATCTTGAAGCGGCCGGTCTTGCGGAAGGCCTCCAGCGCGATGCTGAAAGTGCAGCAGACGAGCTTGTCGTCGGGCCACCGGATGGTGCGTCGAAAAGCGGAGTCGTTGGCCATGATCGGTTCCTTTCGTAACTCGCGGCCCCTCCCCACCCCTGGATTCCCGCTTCCGCGGGAATGACGTTTAGGGAGGTTGTTGCCTTTGTGGTTTACACGGCCTGTTCCGCGGGAATGACGGTGTGGGGTGGCGATGCCACTTCTCCTATCGTCACGCCGCCCGTGACGAAAGCCGCGCGTAGCGCTTGCGGTGTGCGGCGGCGTTGCCGTACTGCGCCGACAGCGACATGGCCCGGCGCAGGTACAGGCTCGCGTCGTACTCGTCGGTGAAGCCGATGGCGCCGTGCATCTGCACCATGGACTTGGTCACCGAGAGCGCGGCGTCCGAGGCGCGGGCCTGGACCGCCGCAACCATCGCGCGGTTGCCGCGCCCCTCGTCCATGGCGGCGCATACCTGGTAGAGCAGGGAGCGCGTCAACTCGATGTCGATGTGGTCGTTGACGGCCCGATGCTGCAATGCCTGGAACGAGCCGATGAGCCGTCCGAACTGCTCGCGCGTTCCCAGGTAGTCCACCGCCAGGGCCAGCCCCTGCTCCATGATGCCCAGCATCTCGGCGGACGTTCCGAGAAGCACCAAATCCAGCGTGGCCGTGGCGACTTCCGTGCCTCGTGCGCCTTGCGCGATCACCGCGTCCGGGGCGATGTCCACGTCCGCCAATGTCAGCGCCGCGTGACCGGTGCCGTCCACGCGCCCGCGCTGTACGACCTCCAGTCCGCCGGCGTCGCGCGGCACAAGGCACACCACCGTGCCGTCGCCGCTCCGGGCGCCGACGATGAAACCGTCGGCCGCGGCCGCACCGGGAACCGCGCCGATCTGCCCGGTGAGCCGAAAGCCGCCGTCTTCGGCCACCGCCTGGACGCGCGTGCCCTCCGGGTCCTCCGCGGCAGGGTCGTGCAGCGCCGGTACGACAACGGAGCGGCCCGTTGTCAACTCCACCAGGGCCGCGCCCATAGTCCCGGGTCCCGAAGCCACGGCCCGCGCCGCCGCCATCACCGCCGCGACAGGCTCGGTCATCAGGCCCCGGCCGGCGGCTTCCAGCACTAGCGCCGCCTCGGTGGTACCGAGACCCAGGCCGTCCCGTTCCTCCGGAACCAGCAGCGACAGCCACCCGGCTTCCGCCACCTCCACGAGCCGCGCCCGATCGAAGCCGTGTTCGGTTGTACGGAGTTCCCGGAAACGGGCGGGTCCGGCGTGCCGTTCGACGAGCTTGTCCGCGCTCTCCCGAAGAATCGTCTGTGCCTCATCGAGGACCAGTTCCATGGCTTCGCCTTTCTTGTGTCACCGCCCTGCTGCCGGTCCGACCACCGCCAGCGCGTCCAGCGCCAGCCCGCCGGCGCCCTCGGGCAGCGCCAGGAACGGGTTGATGTCCAGGCTTTCGATGACGTCGCCGGCCGCGGCCGCCAATCGCCCCACGGCCACCAGAGCATCGATGACGGCGTCGCGGTCGTAGGGGTCCTGGCCGCGGTATCCGTCCAGCAGCTTGCCGGCGCGTGTGGAATCGATGAGCCGGGCGCCGCCGGCGCGGGTCATCCCGGGCGGGCCGAAGGCCACGTCCTTCACCAGTTCCAGCCACACGCCGCCGGCGCCGAACATCACCACCGGCCCCATCTCGGGGTCCCGCTGGATGCCCAGCACCAGTTCCAGGCCGGGCGGCGCCATCCGCGCCACCAGCCAGCCGTCCAGGCGGATGCTCGGGTCATGGGCGGCGGCGTTGCGCGCGATTTCCCGGCAGGCCTGTTGCACGGCCGCCGCGTCGCCGACGTTGACCCGTACGGCCCCGGCGTCGCTCTTGTGGGTGAGGCTCGCGGCCACGCCCTTGACCACCACCGGGTAACCGATACGTTCGGCCAGTTCTTGCGCTTCCTTCTCGGTTTGCGCCAGCCCTTCCTCGACCAGGGGCACCCCGAAAGCGCCTGCCAGCTCCTTGGATTCCGGTTCGGTCAGCGGGAACGGCGTGGCCGCGGCGGCGGCCCGTTGCCGCAGTGTGTCCATTCGCACCGTCAGCGAATCCGGCAAGGCGGGCACCCCCGCGACCTCCGCCTCTCGGCAGCGCCGCCGGTAGTCCATGACAGCGCGGATGGCCCGGAACGCGCGCTCGGGCTCGTTGAGACAGGCCATGTGCGGGAAGCGGCGCCGGGCGGTGCGGCTGAACTCCGTGAGGTCGTAGGACGCCGGGGAGACGAGGGCGAAGGGCTTGCGGTCGGCGCCCAGAAACTGCCGGTCGATGGCCTCCATGGTGGCCAGCACCCGCGCGGCGCGGCGCCGGTTGGCGTCGTTGGCGCCCTCGTGGGGCGGCAGGTCCTCCTGGAACACCACCATGTCCACGCCCGGGTCGTTGTACACGGCGTCCACGACCTTGAGCGCGTCCTCCAGCGGGCGGTTGAGGTAGCCGTTGGCGTCCAGCGGGTTGCTGATGGATTGGGCCTCCCCCAACAACTCGCGGAGGCGCGCCCGGGTCTCGGGCGCGAACTCGGGCAGCGGTACCCGGTGCCGGTCGGCGGCGTCCTCGGCCAGTCCGCGCACCCCGCCGGAGTAGACCAGGCCGCCGACGTTCTCGCCGCGCGGCTCGCTGGCGTGGAGCAGCATGTCGATGACGCCCACCGCTCCGTCGGCGCTCTCCACCCGGATGACGCCGGCGGGTCCGGCGACCGCGTCGAAGGCCTCCACCCGGCCGGCCATGGAGCCCGTGTGGGACAGGGCGGCGCGGCGTCCCCCCTCGGACACGCCCATCTTGAGCACCACCACCGGCTTGCCGGCGTCGCGGGCGCCGCGGCAGGCGGCGAGGAAGTCCTCGGACCGGCGCACCGCCTCCACCAGGCAAAAGACCAGCCGCACCTCCGGATCGGTAACGAAGTAGCGGATGTAGTCCGCGGTGATGAGACCGGTTTCGTTGCCGCTGGTGATGACGTAGCTCACGTCGATGCCCCGTTCCATCAGCGTACGCGCGATGTTGGGCGTGGTAGTGCCGCTCTGCCCCACCATGGCCACCGGGCCGGGGACCAGTTCTTGCACCCGGTCGTCCGGCAGCGTCAGCACGCGCGCGCGGGCCGAGAGGTTGCCGAGACAGTTGGGACCGGAAACGGCGAGCCCGGTCTCCGCGATGGCCTCGCGCAGCTCCGCCTCCAGGGCTCGACCCGCGTCGGTGCCGGCTTCGGAGAAACCGGTGGCGTACACGGTGGCGCTGCGCGTGCCCATGGCCGCGGCCTCCCGCAGGATGCCGGCGACGCTGGCCGCGGCCCGCATCACCACCAGGTGGTCGGGCACCGTGGGCAGCGAGCGCAAGTCGGGAAAACACTCCACACCCCACATGCGCTCGTGGTTGGGGTTCACCGGGTACACCGGTCCGTCGAAATCGAAGCGGATCAGGTTGGCGAAGATGCGCGCCGTCCATCCGCTCGGGTTCTCCCGGGCGCCCAGGATGGCGACGCTCTCGGGATTCAGCAGTGTTGCGACCTTGTCGGTGCTCGTTTGGGCGCTCATGATGTGGCCGGGAGTATAGGCGACGATTCCGGGTGGTGGCAACGGCCACCCTATACCGTCATTCCCGCGAAAGCTTGCCCTCGACCCCGATCGGGGGCGGGAATCCAGGGGTGGGGAGGGGAAACGGTCTGCTTCTCGCAGGCCGGAGCGGGATCTGCTAGTGTCCGGCCCATGAGCACCATCAGCTTCATCGCGGACACCAAAGAGGACGCGGCGTTCCGGCTGGAGGTCCGAAACTGGCTGGAGGAGAACCTGCCGGCGGAGCTCAAGGGCTGGTCCACGCGGCCGCCGCCGGAGATGATCCGTCCGTGGCAGCGCAAGCTCTACGAGCGCGGCTGGATCGCGCCGGGCTGGCCGAAGCAGTACGGCGGCATGGAGGCTACGGTCAACCAGCAGTTGATCCTCCAGGAGGAGTTCGGGCGCGCCGAGGCGCCGGTGCTGTCGCGCCAGGCGGTGGGGCACATCGGGCCGATCCTGATCCGCCACGGCACCGAGGAGCAGAAGGCCGAGCACCTGCCCAAGATGCTCTCCGGCGAGGTGCTCTGGGCCCAGGGCTATTCCGAGCCGGGGTCGGGCTCCGATCTGGCGAGCCTGCGTACCCGCGGAGAAATCGACGGCGACCACGTGGTCATCAACGGCCACAAGATCTGGACCACCGGCGGCCACTACGCCGACTGGATGTACGCGCTGATCCGCACCGACCCCGACGCGCCGCGCAAGCAGTTGGGCATCTCCATGGTGCTCATCGACTTGAGGACGCCGGGCATCACCATCCGCCCCATCAAGACGCTGGCGGACGACGAGGAGTTCGCCGAGGAGTTCTTCGACAATGTGCGCGTGCCCCTCGCCAACGTGGTGGGGAAGCTCAACGACGGATGGCGCGTGGCCAAGGCGCTGCTGGACGGGGAACGGCTCGGCAACGCCAACCCGCAACTGGCCCTGGACATGCTGGAGCGGGTGCGCAAGGTGGCGCGCGCCACCGGCGCCTTCGACGACCCGGTGTTCCAGGACCGGCTGACCCAGGCGGAGCTGGACGTGCTGGCGCAGTCGGCGGTGTTCGCCCACGCGGTCCAGATCGCGCGCGCGGGCCGGGAGATCGGCGCCGACTCGTCCTTCATCAAGATCGTCTCCACCGACATCGTGCAGCGCATCGCCGACCTGCTGCTCGACGCGGCCGGCGAGCACGCCGCCGACGCCGGTCCCCTGGACACTCCGGAGGGCCCGGTGGAGGTGTCGGTGCTGTGGCGCGAGGTACGGCGCATGTCCATCTACGCCGGCACCAGCGAGATCCAGCGCAATGTCACCGCCAAGCGGGTGCTGAGACTGCCGTAGGGAGGGAGTTCCCGCTTTCCAGGGGCGGGGAGGGGCCCCGCATGCCCGAGTTGCCGGACGTCGAACTCTACATCCATGCGCTGAGACCGCGGGTCGTGGGCGAGACCTTGGAAAAGGTCCGGCTTGCGAGCCCGTTCCTGCTCCGGTCCGTGGACCCGCCGATCCGCGAAGCGGAAGGTCGCGAGGTGCTGGGTCTCCGCCGGCTGGGCAAGCGCATCGTCTTCGAACTCCAAGGCGACCTGTTCCTGGTCTTCCACCTGATGATCGCCGGGCGCTTCCGCTGGCGCCCGCGCGGAGCGCGCGTTCCGGGCAAGCTGGGTCTGGCGGCCTTCGACCTCTCCTCGGGCACTCTCGTCCTCACCGAGGCCGCCTCCATGAAACGCGCGTCGCTCCACCTCGTGCGCGGCGCCGCCGGCCTGACGCAACACGACCCCGGCGGCATCGAGGTGCTGGAGTGCGACCTGGACGCGTTCCGGCGCGCGCTCCAGGGCGAGAACCACACCCTCAAGCGCTCCCTCACTGACCCGCGCCTGTTCAGCGGCATCGGCAACGCCTACTCCGACGAAATTCTCCACCGCGCGGGGCTGTCCCCGATGAAGCAGACGCGCCATCTCGACCAGGCTGAGATCGAAACCCTCTTCGCGGCGGTCCGGGAGGTTCTCCAGGAGTGGTGCCGAAGACTCCGCGAGGAGACCGGCGGCGGCTTTCCCGAGAAGGTCACGGCGTTCCGTCCGGGCATGGCCGTGCACGGCCGCTACCGTGAGCCTTGCCCCGTGTGCGGCGCGCGCGTGCAGCGCATCCGTTACGCGGCCAATGAGTGCAACTACTGCGCCCGCTGCCAGACCGGCGGCCGTCTCCTGGCCGACCGCTCCCTGTCACGCCTCATGAAGAGCGACTGGCCGCGCACTCTGGAGGAGCTGGAAGAGATCAGGACGGAGCGGAGTCTCTGAGCAACTCGAGACACTAACGCAGCTTGACCCCCTGCCGCCGCTTCTCCTCCGCCACTTCCCAACCGCCCTGCGCGTACCATTCCACCTGGCGGAACAGTCCGCTGAGGATCTTGACGTCGCGCTCCTCCAGGCCGGCGCGGCCCAGGACGCGGCGCAGTGCGAGCAGGATGTGCTCGGGGTTCTGCGGGTCGAGGAAGCCGACCTTGAGCAACGTGTCCTTCATGCGGTCGAACAGGGCCTCGACCGCTTCCGCGGGCGCGCGCTTGAGGCGCTCATCGCGCGGCGCGCCCAGGGCGGCCGCGACGTAGATTTCGTAGAGGCAGACCATCACCGCTTGCGCCAGATTGAGGGAGGGCTGCTCCGGGTGGCTGGGGATGGTGACGAGGCGCTGGCAGTGCTTGAGGTCGGCGTTGCTGAGGCCGTGGTCCTCGGGGCCGAAGAGGAGGGCGGCGGGTGGGGCGTCCGGGCCGGCCACCGCCGCGACCATGTCCCGGGCCAACTCGCGCGGCAACTCGACGTGGTCGCGGTAGAGTCCCTTGCGGCAGGTGGTGCCCACCACCAGACCGCAGTCGGCGACGGCTTCGCGTATGGTCCCGAACCGGCGCGCGCCGTCGAGGATGTCGCGGGCGTGCACGGCCATGGAGCGGGCCGAAAGGCTCTCGGTGCGGCCGCCGCCCACGAGCGCCAGCTCCCGCAGGCCGGTGTTCTTCATGGCCCGGGCCACCGAGCCGATGTTGCCCGAGCCCTTGGGGCGCACGAGGACGACGCGGATCTTTGCGAGTGTCTCCGTTACGGTGGAGTCAGGCATGAGGCGCGGTGCCTCGAAGCACGCCGGTGACGAAACGGCCTTGGGTCAGGAACCCTCGGCCCTGGCTTTGGCGATCATCCGGCTCAGCTCCGCAAGGGGCACCATGCCCCGGGCGATCTGGTTGCCGACGATTATGGCGGGAGTCCCGTTGATGCTCAACGTCCTGGCAAGTTTGAGGGTCTTGCCGATGATGTCCTGTATCTTGGGGTTCTCCATGTCCTTCTTGAGCCGTTCGGTGTCCAGACCCACCGAACGCGCGACGCGCATGAGGGTCTTTTCGTCAAGGGAGTTCCCCCTGACGCGCATCAAGGCCTCGTGAAACTCGACGTAGCGTCCCTGGTTCCGCGCCGCCAGCGCCGCCTGGGCTCCTCTTATCGAGTCGGGTCCCAGGACTGGAAACTCCTTGTAAACCACCCGGAGCTTCGGGTCCTGTTTCTTGATCTTCTCCAGGGCGGGAGCGAACCGCTTGCAGTAGCCGCAGCGGTAGTCGAAGAACTCCACCAGGGTCACGTCGCCGTCCGGGTTGCCCCCCACGAACGAGTCCGGATCCGCCAGGAGCGCCTGCCGGTGCTGCTTCAGGAGAGCCCGGTCGCGCTGGGCCTGTAGCTGCCGTTGCTTCTCCTGGTGTCGCGCCGCCGCTTCGAAGATCACTTCCGGGTTGTTGAGCAGGTATTCGCGGATGATCTCCCCGATCTCCTCTTTCGAGCGCTGCCCCGTCGCCGGATCGGCGCCCATGGCCGGCACCGCGCCCGCAAGAAAAAGCGAGAGCAAGAGCAGCAGACATCCTGCCGTGAGTCGCAACATCGCGTTCCTCCCTGGATGGTTCGATCGTGTCCCGGTGGTTCGTGTCAACGCGCCGGGATATGCGCCCGGATGCGCCACCGACGGACGGTCAGTCTATGCCAGATCGACCGGCCGCGCCAGTCCGCTGGCGGGTAGCGTCTTCAAGAAACTGAGACACTACTCACTGGTGATGGGCTTGCCGGGTCGGGCGAAAGATCATAATATAGGACTATTCTATATCGATTCCGACGGTACTATATGTCAATTTCGTATATAGCTCGGCATGGAGAAAGCGAACTCGCTCGGCACATCGCCGATGCCACGCCTTTCAAGCCGGTGCTGCTCCTGGAGGGCGCCCGTCAAGTGGGAAAGACCACGCTGGCGGAGCGTGTCCTGCGGCAATCACCCAAGCGCGCCGTACACGTGAACCTGGAGCGGGACTCGCTGATCCGGTCGGCTCTTGATGCCTGCCGGGATTTTGCCGAATACGAAGACGTGCTGCGCGATCGCTTCGATTTCCGGGGCGATGCAGATCGGGTCCTGTTCATCGACGAGGCGCAGGAGAGCCGCAAACTCGGTGAGTTCGTGCGCTTCATGAAGGAAGAGTGGTCGAAAGCCACGGTCATCCTGTCGGGCTCCACGCTCACTCGTCTGTTCCGCCCCACGACCCGCTATCCCGTGGGCCGCGTCCGCCGTTTCGTTCTGGGTCCGTTCTCGTTCTCGGAGTTCCTGGTAGCCTTGGGCCGGCGGCACCTCGCCGACCTCGTGGTGAGCACCCAAACTCGCATAAGCGATCAACGGCACGCACAACTCCTCACCCTGTTCGACGCCTTTCTCGCCGTCGGCGGGCTGCCCGCGGTCGTGCAGGCGCATGCTTCCGGTGACGACCACGGGTTGGTCCTGAGACAGATCATCGCCGATTATGAACAGGACTTTATCCGTATCTTCGGGGAAGACAGCATCGATATCGCCATGGCCTGTTTGCGCAGCGTGGCCAACTTCGCCGGCGGTGCGTCGAAGAACACCGCCGTCGTCCCGGCTCCGAGCACCCGCGTCAACGAGCGCATCAACCACGTGTTCGCCCGGTTCGAGGGCTGGCATCTGGTCTTGCGCTCGGACCAGATGGGCATGAACCCGCAAGCCAGCCACGGCTATCTGCCCAAGCGGTACCTGTTCGACACGGGCGTGCTGCGCGAGTTGCGCGAGTCCGCCGTGCCGTCCATCAGCGCCGTCCGCACCCTGTCCGCCGCGGCACGAACGCCTCTCGGCGCGGTCATCGAGAACCAGACGGCCATCGAGCTGATGCGTTCCCGCGCGGATCTCTCCGGCTGGAAGCGGACTCCTTCGGGCGCGGAGATCGACTTCGTCGTGAAGCGGGGCGGCACGGTCTTCCCGGTCGAATGCAAGGCCGCGCTGACGGTGAACCGAAAGCACATGCGCGGTGTGACCGGATATCTGCGGCAGCACGGGCTCCGCACCGGATACCTGGTGAGTCTGGCGCCCTACTCCACGACGACACTGGACGACGTGCGGATCGTGAACCTGCCGGGCTATCTCCTGGAACGGGTCGGCTGTACGTCTGATTCGCCGTAGACCCTTCAGCACCCTGTTCGGCGATTTCGGATCTCTGCGGAACGCGTTCCGCCGGCGCGCTATCTGCTCAACGCCCTTTTCGATAGCGTCTGCCTTGTCACTTGCTTCGCGCGGGTCGGCAGGATCGAGGAACGAAGGGGATGTATGAGAGACCTGTTATCGGAGAATGTTCCGATCTGATGGGCGTCTTGGGTGCCTGAGAACTCAAGCGTTGAGCTGTTTGTTTTTCCAACAAGTTTCCATAATACTAGAAATATGGAACATGATCGCGCGGTGGTCGCCTTGGCGGCTCTTGCGCAGGACACGCGGCTTAATATCTTTCGCCTTCTGGTGGAAACAGGCTTCGAGGGGCTGCCCGCCGGACAGATCGGCAAGCGGCTCGGGCTGCCCTTGGCGACCCTTTCGTTCCACCTGAATACGCTCAAGCAGGCGGGCCTCGTGGATTTCAGGCGCGAGTCGCGCTCGCTCATCTACCGGTCCAACTTCGAGACAATGAACGACCTGCTCCGCTATCTGACGGACAACTGTTGCGGCGGCAACCCCGAGGCGTGCGGCATCCCGGTTCCGGAAGATCCGTGGGACAAGCCCAAGAGAACCCGAAAGACCTCCCGCGTCGCCTGACGGCGGAGGCCGTCGGCACGGCCTTTCTGCTGGCCGCGGTGGTGGGCTCCGGCATCATGGGCGAGCGGCTGGCCGGCGGCAACGAGGCGGTGGCTTTGCTGGCCAACACCGTGTCCACGGGCGCGGCCCTCTCGGTGCTGATCCTGGTGTTCGGCCCCATCTCCGGCGCACACTTCAACCCGGCGGTGACGGTGGCCGAGGGTTTCCTCGGCGGACTCGCGTGGCGTGACGTTCCGGGCTACCTGGCGGTGCAGGTCACCGGCGCCATCGCCGGGGTGGTCGTGGCGAACCTGATGTTCGACGAGCCCGCGGTGTTCTTCTCGCAGAAGGAGCGCTTCGGCGCGGGGCAGTGGCTGGGCGAGTTCGTCGCGACCTTCGGCCTCCTGGCGGTGATCCAGGGGTGCGTCCGGCTGCGCGGCTCCGCGGTGCCGTTGGCCGTGGGCGGCTACATCACCGCCGCCTACTGGTTCACCTCGTCCACCTCGTTCGCCAATCCCGCGGTGACCATTGCGCGAACGCTCTCCGACACGTTCGCCGGCATCGACCCCTTGCACGCGCCCGCGTTCATCGCGATGCAGTTCGCCGGCGCGGCGGCGGCCACGGCGCTTTTCTGGTGGCTGGTGCCGCCCGAGGCCGAGGGTTCGATAACGACCCCCTGGAGGTCCACATGAGCAAGGACGACAGACGCTTCAACGTGCTTTTCCTGTGCACCGGTAATTCCGCCCGCAGTGTCTTGGGCGAATGCATCCTGAACCGCCTCGGACGCGGGCGGTTCCAGGCGTTCAGCGCCGGCAGCCACCCCAAGGGCGCGATCCACCCGCTGACCATAGAGACCCTGAAAAAGCTCAACTACGTGACCGACGGCCTCCGCCCCAAGAGCTGGGAAGAGTTCGCCGCGCCGGGCGCGCCCGAGTTGCACTTCGTCTTTACGGTGTGCGATCAGGCGGCCCGGGAGGTCTGTCCGCTTTGGCCCGGCCAGCCCATGTCGGCCCACTGGGGCATTCCCGACCCGGCGGCGGTGGGAGGCAGCGAGGCGGAGCAGGTCATCGCCTTCGCCGACGCCTACCGGATGCTCTTCAACCGCATCTCGATCTTCGTGAACCTGCCGCTGACCTCCCTCGACCGGCTGGCGCTGCAACGGCGTCTCGACGAGATCGGCGGGAGCGGACAGTCATCCGGCGACAGCGCGGCGCCGTCCTAGCTCGCCGCGCGGAAAGTCCCACGATTTCAAGCGGTTGGGTTGGTATCGTCCAAGTGGGGTCCACGTGCGCGCCGCAGCCGTAACACACTTGTAACAGTGGTTTCATTCGCGTGTGATGTCGCCGTCATAGAAGGATAATTGCCCTTGGTTAGATTGCCGCCAAAACGGCAGGGTCATTGGGACCCTCTTCGGGTGTCGTGTTTGGTGACAAGACTCTAACCGCAGGAGGTTATCCATGCAGCGGAAGAGTGTGTTGATGGCGGCAGTGGTGGCACTGGCCGTGGCGGGAATGGCGACCGCCGTCTCGGCGCAGTCGCGCGACTACATCCAGATCGTCGGCTCGTCCACGGTCTATCCGTTCACCACGGTGGCGGCCGAGCAGTTCGGCAAGACAACCAAGTTCAAGACCCCCAAGGTGGAGTCCACGGGCTCGGGCGGCGGCCTCAAGCTGTTCTGCGCGGGCGTAGGCGTGGAGCACCCGGACATGACCAACTCTTCGCGGCGCATCAAGAAGAGCGAGGTCGAGCGCTGTGGCAAGAACGGCGTCAGGGAGATCGTCGAGCTGAAGGTCGGCTACGACGGCATCGCGGTGGCCAGCTCGAAGAAGAGCAGGTCCCTGAGCCTCACCCCGCGGGATCTCTTTCTCGCCCTGGCCAAGGACGTGCCGGCCAACGCCGACGGCAGCGAGCGCAAGCCCAACCCCAACAAGACCTGGAAGGACGTCAACCCCAAGCTCCCGGCTCTGAAGATCGAGGTGCTGGGTCCCCCGCCGACGTCCGGCACCCGCGACGCTTTCGTGGAGTTGGTGATGGATGCGGGCTGCGGCATGTTTGCCGCCATCAAGAGCATGGAGAAGAAGGCGAAGAGGGCCGCTTGCCGCACCATGCGTGAGGACGGTGCTTTCGTCGAGGCGGGCGAGAACGACAACCTGATCGTGCAGAAGCTCGACGCCAACCCCAACGCCTTCGGCATCTTCGGCTTCAGCTTCCTGGACCAGAACACGGACAAGCTCCATGGCGCCTCCATCAACGGCGTGAAGCCCGAGTTCGAGACCATCGCCGACGGCAGCTATCCGGTGGCGCGGCCGCTGTACATCTACATCAAGAAGGCCCACCTGGACGTGATCGCCGGCATGAGGGAGTTCCTCGCCGAGTACACCAGCGAGAAGGCCTGGGGCGACGAGGGCTATCTGACCGACAAGGGACTGATCCCGATGCCCAAGAAGGAGCGCCAGCAGTTCTCCTCGGACGTGAAGAACCTGAAGAACCTGGCTCTGTAGCAACGAGTTCGAGTCCGGCCGTGGCGCGCGATGCGTCCCGGCCGGACCTTCAACCCTGCCGGCCTTGCGGCCGGCGTTTCGCGCAAAGGTTTTCTTGAGTCCATGGGCTCCCCAAGTCTGATCCTCGCGCTCCTTGGCCTCAGCTCCGTCAGCTACTACCTCGGCTGGCGGCGCTCCATCTCGCTGGCCCAGGGCACTGTCCGCAACCTGCATTCCCTTCCCGGCTACCACGGTCTGTACACCGCCCTCTGGGCCGCGGTGCCCGCGCTCTTGCTTCTTTGCATCGGCGTGGCCCTCAAGGGCCCCATCGTCACCAGCATCGTCGTGGCCGACCTGCCGCGGGAGGTCCGGAGCCTGCCCGAAGAGCGGCTCAACCTAGTGATCAACGACATCCGCAACCTCGCCTCCGGCAACATCGCCTCGCAGAAGACACCCGCCATGCTGGCCGCGGCGGAGCGTTACGTCCGCCTGCAGGGCTACGGCGCCATCGCCATCACCGTGGCCGTGCTGGTCTTGGCCGCGTTCTGCGGCGCCATGGCCTGGCGCACCATCAAGCCCGGGAAGCGTGCGCGCAACGCTGTGGAACGCATCATCCTGGGCTTCCTCATGGCCAGTTCCACCATCGCCATCCTCACCACGGTGGGGATCGTGCTGTCGGTGCTGTTCGAGTCCATCCGCTTCTTCCAGGCCATCCCCTTGACCGACTTCATCTTCGGCCTCGATTGGAGCCCGCAGACCGCCATCCGCGCGGACCAGGTGGGCGCGTCGGGCGCCTTCGGCGCGATTCCGCTGTTCGTCGGAACGCTGCTGATCTCGTTCATCGCCATGGTCGTGGCCGTGCCCGTGGGCCTCATGTCGGCCATCTACCTCGCCGAGTACGCGCGCCCGCGAGTCCGCGCCGTGGTGAAGCCCCTGCTCGAAGTGCTGGCGGGCATCCCCACCGTGGTGTACGGCTTCTTCGCGGCTCTCACGGTGGCGCCGTTCATCCGTGGGATGGGCCAACACGTCGGCCTCGAGGTGGCCTCCGAGAGTGCCTTGGCCGCGGGGCTGGTCATGGGGATCATGATCATCCCGTTCGTATCCTCGCTTTCCGATGACGTCATCAACGCGGTGCCTCAAGCCATGCGCGACGGCGCGTATGCGCTGGGCGCGACCCAGTCCGAGACCATCAGACAGGTGGTTATCCCGGCGGCGCTTCCGGGAATCGTCGGGGGCGTTCTCCTGGCCGTGTCGCGCGCCATCGGCGAAACCATGATCGTGGTCATGGCCGCCGGGCTGGCCGCGAACCTCACCGTCAATCCGCTCCGGGCTGTCACCACGGTGACGGTCCAGATCGTGACCTTGCTGACCGGCGACCAGGAGTTCGACAGCCCCAAGACTCTGGCCGCGTTCGCGTTGGGCCTGGTGTTGTTCGTCGTGACCCTGGGCTTGAACGTCATCGCCCTGCAAGTGGTGCGCAAGTACCGGGAGCAGTACGAGTAGTCATGGCCGCACCCACAAACAGCACCATCGACATTGTGCGCGCCACCCTGGCCCGCCGGAACCGCGCCGAACGGCGCTTCAGGAACTTCGGGCGCGCGGCGGTTGTCGTGGGGCTCGTGTTCCTGGTGTTGATGTTCGTCAACATCATCGCCACCGGTTACTCCGCCTTCCGGCAGACCTACGTGAAGCTCCCGGTCCACTTCGACGCGCAGGTGATCGATCCCCAGGGCACCGGGGATCCCGACACCCTCGGGTCCGCCGACTACGGCGCCCTGGTCAAGGCGTCGGTGCGTTCGCTCTTTCCCGAGGTGAAGGGGAGGCGGCACCGGCGGGACGTGGCCATGCTGGTCAGCCGGGGAACCGTCTTCGAGCTTCGCCGCATGGTCCTGGAGGATCCGTCGCTGGTAGGCGCCAGGGCCGAGATATGGGTGCCCGCCGACGACGACTACGACATGCTGCACAAAGGGAACGTCGACCGGAACCTCCCGGAAGGGGACCGGCGGCTGTCCGACATGCAGATCGGCTGGTTCGACGAATTGGTGGCCCAAGGGCGGGTGGAGTCGCGCTTCAACAAGACGTTCTTCACCGCCGGCGATTCGCGCGAGCCGGAACTCGCCGGCATCTGGGGCGCGGCCATGGGGTCGTTCTTCACCCTGATCGTGACCTTGGCGCTGTCGTTCCCGCTGGGCGTGGCCACCGCCGTCTACCTGGAGGAGTACGCTCCCCGGAATCGCGTGACCGCGCTGATCGAGGTGAACATCAACAACCTGGCGGCGGTACCGTCCATCGTCTTCGGCCTTCTCGGGCTGGCGGTGTTCATCAACCTGTTCGGTCTGCCGCGCTCGGCACCTCTGGTGGGAGGGCTGGTGCTCACCCTCATGACGCTTCCGACCATCATCATCGCGGGCCGCGCGGCGCTCACGTCCGTGCCGCCGTCGATTCGGGAGGCGGCCTTGGGGGTGGGGGCATCCAAGTTGCAGATGATCGTGCACCACGTGTTGCCGCTGGCCATGCCCGGCATGTTGACCGGGACCATCATCGGCATGGCCCGGGCCCTTGGAGAGACCGCGCCGCTGCTCATGATCGGAATGGTCGCGTTCGTGGTGGACATTCCGCAGGGCGTAACGGATGCAGCGACGGCGCTGCCCGTGCAGATTTTTCTCTGGCTGGACAGCCCGGAGCGTGCCTTCGTCGAAAGGGCGTCCGCCGCCATCATGGTCCTGCTGGCGTTTCTCGTTGCCATGAACGCCTTGGCCATCGTGCTGCGGCGACGCTTTGAAAGACGCTGGTAAACCGGCAAGAACGAAGGTGTCGGCCGGCGAGCCCTTGTCGGGGATCGGAGGCGGCACGGTAACAGCTCAGGAGGCGCCGTTATGGCCGACCAACCAAGTGTAGCCGTCATGGAAGCAGGAACGCTGGAATTCCGTGGAGCCGAGGCCGACCTTGTCGACGAGCGACGTGAAAGCCGCGAAACCGTGGGCACGCCGTTCGTCGACGATGCGCGCATGACCTGCCGCAACGTCGACGTCTATTACGGCGACAACCATGCCATCAAGAACGTGAGCCTGGACATAGGGCGGGAGCAGGTGCTGGCCATGATCGGCCCGTCCGGGTGCGGCAAGTCCACGTTCCTGCGCGCGCTCAACCGCATGAACGACACCATCGACGGCTGTCGCATGACGGGTGAGATCAAGCTCGATGGCAACGATATCTACTCCAAGGACATGGACGTGGTACCGTTGCGAGCCCAGGTGGGCATGGTGTTCCAGAAGCCCAACCCCTTTCCCAAGTCCATCTTCGACAACATCGCCTACGGCGTGCGCATCCACGGCCTGGCGGAATCCAAGTCCGAGCTCGAGGGCATCGTGGAGCACAGCCTCAAGCGCGCCGGCCTGTGGGAAGAGGTGAACGACCGCCTCGACCAGCCCGGCACCGGCTTGTCCGGCGGCCAGCAGCAGCGCCTGTGCATCGCCCGCACCATCGCCGTGAGTCCCGAGGTCATCCTCATGGACGAGCCCTGCTCCGCCCTCGACCCCATCGCCACCGCGCGCGTTGAGGACCTCATCAACGAGCTCGGCGCGGACTACACCATCGCCATCGTCACCCATTCCATGCAGCAGGCCGCCCGTGTGTCGCAGCGCACCGCCTATTTTCACCTGGGAGACTTGCTGGAGGTGGGGCCGACCGACCAGATATTCACCAACCCCATCCACCCACTCACCGAGGACTACATCACCGGCCGGTTCGGGTGATTGAGGTCAGTTCCCCGTCACCGAGTCCACATCCCCGAACAGCGCCTCCAGCCGCTCCAGCGCCCCGGCCGGCAACGGCGGCTTGAGCGCCGCCTCGATGTTGGCCGCCAGGTGCCCTTCGTCCCCGGTGCCCGTCAGCACCACGTCCGCGCCCGGCTCGTGCACGCAGAAGCGGTAGGCCGCCTCGGTCAGACTCCCGGCGCAACCGTCGTCCGTGAGGAATCCCAGGTCCGCGCCCGGTGCCACGAGGCCGTTCTGCTCCATTTCCACCAGCAGCCGTGCAAGCCGCACCGGCTGGCTCAGCGCCCGCCGCACCGCGAACATCACCAGCGTCCCCACGCCCTTTTCCCGCGTGAGCGGGAATACGCTGCGCCGTGCCGACGGGTTCAGCAGGTTGAATCCCACCATGACCACGTCCCACCACGGATCCCGCAGCCCGCGCCGGAGCATCTCGTGCCGCGGGTTCGCCGGGAATTCCTCGGTGATGCCCACCGCGCGAATCTTCCCTTCCTCGCGCAGCTTCGTCAGGACCGGCGCCATCACGTTCGCCGCGAAGTCGTAGCGCGCCTCGCTCACGCCGTGGAGATGAAAGACGTCCACGTAGTCCGTGCCCAGCCGCTCGAGGCTCGCCTCCACTCCCGCGCGCATGAACCCCGCCGGATCGGGATGGTCCGGCTCGGGCATGATCTTCTTGGTGGATATCACGATGCGGTCCCGCGGCACGTCGCGGATGGCCGCGCGGACGATCTCTTCCGTGCCGTAGTTCTCCGCGGTGTCCAGGAAGTTCACGCCCAGGTCCAGCGCCTGCCGCACCAGGCGGACGGAGTGGTCCGTACTCTTCCCGCCACGCTGGCCGAGCCGGCTGGGACCGCCGCAGCCGAGTCCGACGACGCTCACCTCAAGTTCGGTGTTGCCGAGTCTGGTGTAGTTCATGGGTGCAGATGCTCCTCCAGAAACGCCGCTAACGACGCAACGATATGTGATTTCCTGCCCGCACTCCAGATCCTGTGGCGCGCGGACTCGAACTCGACAAGTTGCACCGTCTTGCCGCTCTCCTTCAACAGATGGAACATCTCCTGGGAGTGGGAGGGTGGGACGCGGCGGTCACGAGATCCCGCGATCAACTGGACCGGAGCGACGATACGGTCGAAGTTGTTGACCGGCGACACCTCGGCCAAGGCCACCTCAGGAAGCAAATCGCTATCGAAGAATTCTTGCCAGGCTACACGGTTGTTGGGACGCCGCCAGTCGGTTCTCCAGAATTCGACCGCATCCGTGACGGCATTGATGGCGATCCCCGCCTTGAATCGGTCGGGGTGATGCGCCAGCATCACGAGCGTCAGGAATCCGCCGAAACTGCCCCCCAACAGCGCGATCCCATCGCGCGCGGCGTGCTCGTTCGCGACGGCCCATTCGGCGGCATCCAGGACATCGTGCTGCATGCTCCCGAACAGAGTCCCTTTCCCGGCGGCGAGAAAGCTTCGATCGTAGCCGGTGGATCCGCGGTAGTTCAGCCTGAGCACCGCGTATCCCTCGCCGGCGAGAAACTGAACCAACGCGCCGTCCGGCCAGAAGTACCTGGACCATGGCCCGCCGTGAAGCATGAGTATCATCGGCGGGGGACGGGCGGCATCGGGGTCCGGAGGCAAGGTGAGATAGCCGTAAAGCTCAAGTCCGTCGCGTGCCGGGAACGTCACGGGTCGAGAGGGAGACGGCGCATACGACGCCAGAGAACTGGCCGACAGTTCACGGGACGTTTTCTTTTCGAGATCCAGAAGATACCAGCTACGATACAGCCGAGGGTTCTCCACCAGGACGACGGCGGATTTCCCCATCCGGTCCAGGCTCACCAGATCGATACGCGACGGTCGGCCGACCTTTTCGTACAGCGCCTCGTACGCAGCCGCAAGTCCGTCATGGAAATGCACGACGACCTGGTAGTCCGGGTCATAGCTGGCCAGCAAGGGCGTGCCTTCCCCGTCCTCGTCGAATAGTATGACGGCCTTGGTCAGATCATGGTGCTCGTGCTCGAAGAAGACCTCCTCCTCGCCCGTCTCGACATTCAGCCGGACCAGCGCTACCCGCTCGCGCTGCCGGTTGGATAGTGCCCATACCGTGCCGTCCCGCTGCACGAACCGGATAGGCTTCAGCTCTGTGTAGTGCGGGGCAAAGTGGAACCGGTAGTCCCACTCTCCCGTCGGCGTCAGGGATTGGAATACACGTTGTCCGGTGATCGACAACTTGATCCTGGCGACGAGTCGGCCCTTGGCCGTCGTGAGCCAGCGCACCACGCTCCGCCCATCTTCGATCAACACACGGCACCGGGTCTCCGTTCGATGTTCGGTCGAGGCGGGACTCAAATCGCAACGATAGACCGGCCGGTGCCGTCGTGAACCTCGGGCGAGGAGAAAGGGAACGGTCCGTGACGGAAAGACGAGGACCCTGGGAGCCTGGTGCGCCGGGATAGCTTCCGGTCCGGTAAGGGCCACCTTGTCCATTCGTACGGTCTCGGCGTCCAGTGACAACCGGTAGACCTGCTTGTCCTTGGCGACCGCGTAAGCGACGTTGCTGTTCTCGCCCCAAACGGCACGAACGAAGGAGTGCTTCAGGAGTCCGAGAGATCGACCTGAAGAGGTTTCCACCACGTCGAACAGTGTCTCCCCTTCATGCTCCTCCTGGACGATCATCCTGGCGCCGTCGTAGGACAGGATATGCCGCTCCGTCCGGGGCGGCGCATGAAGCTGAAGGGTAGCCGTGGCATGACGGCAGGATGCCGCCACCATGGCCGCCACGAGAGCGATCAAGGCCAGAGCGCGACCTGTCCGCCGTCCGGGAACAGGCCCGCCCGCGTGGGGGTACGGGCCCCGTGACGCTTGGGCGGCCACGTCACCGGGAAGGGTCTTCGAGCAGCTTCTCGACAATGTCGTCAGCTTTGAGTCGCTTCGCCAAATCGATCGCGGAGAGACCGCCCCGCCGGCCACAGTGATCGTAGTGTTTCAGTTCCGGGTCCTTTTTGAGCAGCACGTCAACTATTTGGGGATGCTTCATGGCAATGGCCGCACAGATCGCTCCGGACGATCGCCCCCGCGTGGTGGCGCCCTTCTTCAGCAGGAACACCACCATCTCGGTCCGGCCGAAGAGAGCCGCCGCCATGAGGATCGGTCTCCTTATGACGCGGCCGCCCGCGAAACGCGGATGCTGAAAGGGAACGATCGTGTCCGGGTCGAAGTCCTTGACCGCGGCCCTGCGCAACCCCTTGATGTCACCGGTGGCCACGAGGATCGTGAGAGGGTGCGTCGTGGGGCTCCGCGATACCGGCGGACCGCCGGCGCGTGGCTCTTCCACCTTCGGAACGGCGATGCCGCGCACGCCCACCTTGGAGAGAAGGGACTCCAGGGTTCGGGCATCAACTCGAGCGGAAAGCGGGCAGTAGAAACCCATCAGATCACCGTTGCCGAGCGTGTCCGCCCGGCGGATGGTGCCGTCATCGAGATAGAGGTGAAACACGCCGCATCGGCGCTCGCCGCCCTCGAGAATCAGAAACTCGGCCGGCCCCACCGCGGTTCCGGCGGTGCCGGTCTCAACGGTCGACATCGGCACGTTCTTGAACCTCGCGAAAACCTTTGTGAACCGATCAACCAAAGGAACTTCCCGGTCGGTGGGGAAGTGGTGATCGGGAGGGAGTATCCTCAGATCAATCCGAAAGACGGTTCGACGACCGGGACCGACCGTCCATCGAGCCCGGTAGCTCTCCTGGGAGTTGCTTGCGTCGAAGGGCTGGTAGTAGTGAAGCGCCAGGTAGTCGTCCAAGTCGCTTCCGGAGAATACGATCTTGTTCTCCGCTTCGGTGATTCCCTGCCACTTCTGCGCGAAAGCTTCCGTGGATGCCGCCAGAACGAGTGCGGTGCTCAGCGCGAACAGTCGGCCAAGTCGCATGGAACGGGTCAGATGATTCGATTGCACCGAAATGCCCTCGCATTTCATATGCGTGCTTGTGGCCAAGCACACTATCAGTGGACAAATGATCGGTCAATAATCTCCTCAAGGGCACGCTGGTGAGAGTTGCCGGCTCGTCCGTTCAAACGCGTACGCCGCTCGATAGAGCGTGAACTCGTCGAAGTGCCTGCCCGCCAGCATCATCCCCACGGGCAGTCCGTCGGCCGTCGTGCCACAGGGAATCGTCATGGCGGGATGTCCGGTGAGGTTGAAGGGGCCGGTGTTGGCGAGCATCTCGCCCGCCCGCCGGGCGCGCTCGGCCGGGCCGGCGTCGGTGTCGGGCAAGGGCGTGGCCGCCATGGGGGTGGTGGGCATGAGCAGCAGGTCGTAGCCGGAGAGGGCCTCGTCGTAGGCGCGGCGGATGGTCCGGCGCAGGCGCTGCGCCTTGACGTAGTGGTGTCCGGGGGCACGGGCGCGCACGAAGGCGCCGAACAGGATCAGCGCCAACACGTTCTCCGGCAACTCCCGCCAGCGGTCGCTCCAGGTGGCGAACTTCTCGGCCAGGCCCGGGCCGAGGCCTTCGGCGTCGGGCATGACCCCCGATCGCCCCATGGAGTGGGCGAGGCCTTCGACGTAGATGGGCTGGGCGAGCAGCCAGGCCCGCTTGTGTACGGGGACGGACGCCTCCTCCACCGCCAACCCGGCTCGGACCAGGGTGTCGGCCGCGGACCGCACGTGTTCTTCGACTTCAGCCTCGGCATTGTGCCGGCCGAAGCCTTCCTTGACCACGGCCACGCGCAAGCCCTTGGCGCCGGCGCGGCGCGCTGCCGTGTATTTCACCGGCTGCCAAGTGCTGGGCTGGCGTGGATCCATGCCGTCGCGTCCGGCGAGCACTTCCAGCAGCAAGGCGTTGTTGTCCACGTCGCGCGTCATGGGGCCGCAGTGGTCCACCACGGGGTCCACTCCCAGGATCCCGGTGTACGGGACGAGGCCGTGGGTGGGCTTCATGCCCACGATGCCGCACCACGCCGCGGGCACCCGGATGGAACCGGCCTGATCGCAGCCCAGGGCCATGCCCGCGTCCCCCACGGCCACGGCCACCGCGCTCCCGGACGACGAGCCGCCCGCCGAATAGCCCTCCTTGTACGGATTGACGACCGGCCCGTTGGCGCAGGTGTGGCTTCCGCCCGAGAGAGACAGATACTCGCAGTTGGTCTTGCCGACGATCTCCGCGCCGGCGTGGAGCGCGCGGGTGACCACGGTGGCGTCGACGTCGGGCACGTGGCCCTCCAGGAACGAAGCACCGTTCATCATCGGCACGCCGGCCACGCTGATGGAGTCCTTCACCGCCAGGGTCTTGCCCGCGAGCCGTCCGCGGTATTCCTCCCGGATGGACGTCTTGACGTACCATGCGTTGTAGCGGTTCTCCGCCGGTCTCGGCCGGCGCGCGGGCGCGCGCCGTTGCCCCACCGCCGGGTCGGGCGCCTCGCCCACCAGCGCATAGGCGCGGGCGAATCCCTCCATCTGCTCCAGGTACCCGGTCAGTTCGTCGTCGGAAAGGTCGACGCCGAGGCCGTCCGCGACGGCCCGCAGTTGTTCGCGTGTCGGTTTATCAATAGACATGGGACGGATTTCTGATGCCCGGACAACGAAGGGTTCACGGACGATCACGCGTAACTCAACATTAACCGGGAAGGGGGTCAAGATGCACTTGCCTCGCCGTCAAAGTAACACACCTCCCTGGGAGCTTCCTTGCCGACGGCCGGCATTTGGTGTATTGCAGGTGTATGGCACGTACCAACATTGACATTGATGATGAAGCATGCGCGGAAGTGATGCGCCGCTACCGTCTACCCAGCAAGCGCGAAGCGGTCAACTTCGCCCTTCGAGCCCTCGCGGCCGAGCCCTTCAGTGTCGAGGAAGCCCGGCGCCTTCGGGGGGCGGGATGGGAAGGTGACCTGGACGAGATGCGGACCCGCCCCTCGTGATCCTGATCGACACGTCCGCCTGGATCGAGTTCCTTCGCAACACGGGCTCCCCGATCTGCGACCGTGTCGATGCCCTGCTCGAAGAAGAGATTGCCGTCTGCGACGCGATTCGGATGGAGGTGCTCGCCGGCGCCCGCGACGAGCGGCACCTCCAGGCACTCCGGCGATTGCTCGCGCTTGCGACGGTGTTGCCGACGGAGCCTGCCCGCTACGACGACGCCGCGGCGTTGTACCGTGCATGTCGCAGGGAAGGCGAGACCGTTCGCAAGTTGATCGACTGCCTCATCGCCGCCGTCGCCATCCACGCCCGTATACCTGTTCTCCACGGAGATGCCGACTTCGAGGTCCTGGTCCGTCATACGGAACTGGAAACAGCGACATGAGTTGCGACGGTGTTGCGCGACCGGCGGACGACTGCAAGAAGTCTGCGTGGAGGCGGCATCCTCTCCTTGCCGCAGCCTCACTCTGCGTCCTCCCAAGCCAAACTCACCTTCGGGCCGCTCGACTTGTTGATATTGGCTCCGCCATTCACGTAGAGTCGGCCGGCAGCGCGAGGCAGTGGCGGGGTGAAGCCCCGGATAAAGGGAGGTGCACGTGGCAACGACTCCACAGGGCGCGCGTCTGGCCGGCGCCAAGGCGCCGAGCTACGTTCGGGCGGTCAACGAGGTCGAGGCGCGGTCAAGCCGGTATACGGCGCGCTACATGCTCGCCAGCGACGTCGCCTACGTGCTGACGGCGGCGGAGATGAACCTGACGCCGGTGGAGTCGGCGAAAGAGTTGCTGGAGGCGGTGCTGGCGCTGATCGATGACCTGGACGCCGTCGACACCACCACGCCGCCCGGCGATATCGTGGCGCAGCGCGAGGCGTGGATGCGTGAGAGAGTCGGGGCGCGGCACGCGGCCTGGCTTCACTTGGGGCGCAATCGCGGCGAGAGCCTGCGGGCGTACTTGCCGCGGCTCTATTTCCGGCACACGCTGTACGAGGAACGCCGCGCGGTGACGGGAATGCTGCGGGTGCTGGTGGAGAAGGCCGAGCCCGTCCTGGAGGCGGTGGCGCCCAACTACCACCATCTGCAGCATTCCGGCTTCGGGACGCTCGGCGAGTACTTGCTCTCGTGGGTGCCGGTGTTCCTGTCTCACCTGGAACGGCTGGAGCAGGCCGAACAGCGCCTGGACTACGGGCCGTCGGTCATCGGCGCGCGCAAGGAAGTGCACGCGCTGTACGACAGGGTGAGCCGCCGGCTGGGCTTTTCGCGGCGCGCCTGGCTGCGGCGCGACGGCATCTGGATGCACGGCCAGTTCACCGAGCCGTTCTTCGCCCTGTCGCTGGTGGCGGTGGACGTCGCCCGCATGGCCCAGGACATGCGCATCTGGATGACGCCGGAGTTCGGCTTCTTCGTGCCCGCGGACGCGCACTCGGGCGGAAGCAGCGCCTTGCCCCACGCCAAGGTGCCGTTCGGCTTCCAGGCGGTCATCGGCGGCGCCATCATGGCCGCGACCCGCCTCGCCGGCGAAATGTCGGCCGCCGCCGGGGGACCGTCGGAAGGGTCCGAGCCCATCTACCATTCCGCGAGCCTGTACGAAGGCGCGGCGGATATCGTCGCCCGCACCCGCTACATGGCCGAGGTGATCGAGCACGGCCGGTTCGACCTGGAGGAGCTCAGACGCAAGTCCACCACCGACTACGCGGGCTCCAGCGAAGCCCACGACCGGCTGGTGTACGATTTCGGCGTGCCGTTCCGTACCGGCCACCGGCTCCTGGGCGCCATGGCCCGGGCGGACTACCTGGGCGAGCCGCGGATCGACCTCAAGCAGGCGCTGCGGGAGGAGACCGGGCGCGACCTCGACGTCGACCAGGACGAGATCATGGACATCGTGCTGGGCCGGCGGCTGTGGCCGACCACGTTCGACTTCGACCGGCTGAGGGAGTTGTGGGCGGAGTTCGGCAACGAGGTCGCGGGAGCGGAGGGAAAGCTGGCGGACCAGAATCCGGTGGAGAGGACGCTGGAGGCGCTGCTGGCCGAGGCGCGGGCGTGGCTTGCCCGGCAGGGGTGAGGCGTAGAAGGACGGCGCCAATCGATTGTGTTGGCGCCCTTCGACTTCGCGCCGCTGACGCGGCGCTACGCTCAGGGTGAACGGGGTTGGGCTCGCCCGCATCTGCTCGGAGGACGGAAAGGAGAATCAGCCATGGCTCGTGTTGCCTTCGTCGTCGGCGACTACCCTTCGGAGGAGCGCACCCGGCGCGAGAAGGTCGCCCTGTCCTACGCCACCGCGGAGGTCGAGGTCGGCATCGTGTCCGCGCCGGTCACCCCCTACTTTCACGGCATGACGCAGGCCGAGATCACGATGGTGTCGCCCGCGCTCATCCAGGCGTTCCGGGAGGCCGAAGCGCAAGGCTACGACGCCGCGGTGCCGCTGGGGTTCCTCGACCTGGGAGTGGACGGCGGACGGTCCGCGGTCGACATTCCCATTCTTGCGCCCTTCGAGACCGCGCTTCACGTCGCCGCGCTGATGGGCGACCGGTTCGGTTGCATCGCCTACAACGAGATTCACTTCCCGGTGCTGCAAGGTCTCGCGCGGCGCTACGGCATGGAGCACAAGATCGTCGGCTGGGCCGGATCGGGTTTCGACCTGCCGGACATCGCGGCCAACCACGATGCCATGGTCGAGAACTTCGTCGCCTCGGCCCGCAAGCTCATCGATCGGGACGGCGCCGACGTGATCATTCCCACCGGCATCACTCAGTGTCCGGTCCATATCGATCCCAAGTGGTTGATGAAGGAGTTGGGCGTTCCGGTATCGGAAGGCATCGGCGCACCCATCCGCATCGCCGCGGTCTTCGCGGACCTGGGCTTGCACCAAAGCCGCAAGCGCTGGCTGAAATCCCGTTCGTTCGAGGGGTAACGCGGGAGTCGGCCGCTATCCGAACCATGCTCGGTTCCCTGACGCTGCGGAACTCGCGGCTGAGACCCGATGCGGCGGCTATCCTGTTCGAGGGACGGACCATAACGCACCGTGTCTTCGCCGAGCGCGCCCTCCGGCTTGCCGCCGCGCTGCGGCGCCGCGGGGTGGCGCGCGGCGACCGGGTCGCCATCCTGACGCAGAACTGCCCCGAGTTTCTCGAAGCGTACGCCGCCGGCGAGTTGGGCGGCTGGACCAGCGTGACGGTGAACTACCGGCTGGCACCTCCCGAGATCGACGTCATCCTCGCCGACAGCGAGCCCAAGGCGATGATCGTGGGTGCCGAGTCCCTCGACCGGTTGAGCCCGGCTGCATCGGCCCGGCTCGATCATGTCCTGGTCATCGGCGACGCCTCGTCCGACGTGGCTTACGACGCGGCGCTGGCGGCGGAAGAACCCGAGCCCCCGCGTGCCGGGCCCGAACCGGACGACTGCGCCTACCTGATCTACACCAGCGGCACCACCGGGAAGCCCAAGGGCGTCATGCTGAGCCACCGCGGCATGATGGAAGCCGCACGCCTCACCGCCCTCGAGTCGTTGGTCCGGCCCGACGACCGGGTTGCGCTTACGATGCCGCTCTACCACATCGGCGGGCGGCTCACGTCGCTGTCGTACGCTTTGCACGGCTGCGCCATCGTCCTTCACCGGAACTACCGCCCGCGGGCGTTCTTCGAGTCCCTCCGGGCCGACGGCGTGACCGCGACGCTGCTCGCGCCCACCATGCTCGGCGACCTGCTGGAGACGACGCCGGCCGGCCGCGGGTCGCTGCCCAGGCTGTCCAGGCTCTTCTATTCGGCGGCGCCCATGCCGGAAGCCCTGCTGCGCCGCGCCATGAAGGCGTTCGGGCCGATCTTCGCGCAGTTCTACGGCATGACCGAATCCGCCGGCCCAGGATGCGTGCTGCACGCCCATCAGCACCTGCTGGACGGCCCCGAGCCCGTGGTGCGCCGGCTGCGCTCCGCGGGCCAGCCCATGATTGGCTGCGACGTGCGGGTGGTGGACCCGGAAGGCATCCCCTGCGCGATCGGCGAGCCCGGCGAGATCGTCATCCAAAGCCCCTCGCTCATGACCGGATACTGGCGCAACCCCGAGGCCACGGCCGAGACCATCCGCCACGGCTGGCTCCATACCGGCGACGCCGGCATGGCGGACGAGGAAGGGTTCATCTTCGTCATCGACCGGCTCAAGGACATGATCATCTCGGGGGGAGAGAACATCTACTCCCGAGAGGTGGAGGACGCGCTGGTGAGCCACCCCGGCGTGGTCGAGGCGGCGGTCGTCGGGCGCCCGGACGCGCGCTGGGGTGAATCGGTGCTCGCCTTCGTGGTGCGGCGCGAGGTTCCCGGCGTCACGGAAGAGACCTTGATCGACCACTGCCGGCGGAAGATCGCGCCGTACAAGAGGCCCAGGGAGATACGCTTCGTCGACTCACTGCCCAAGCTGCCCAACGGGAAGGTCGAGAAGGCGAAACTGCGCGCACAGGTCACCACACTGCCAACCGCGCCATAACGCCCCCGCGCATCCGCGAAGCCTCACGGAAAGGAAGACACAAGACCATGCGCAGCAAGTTCAGCCTGACACTCGAGGACGTGCACCGGATCGTTGCCGCATGCCGGCGCGAAGCCGGCAGGGCAGGGCGGGCCGCGACCATCGCCGTCGTGGACGGCTCCGGCGTGCTCATGTACCTGGAGCGGCCCGACGACCAGCCCGTCAACAGCGTCGACATGGCCACCGGCAAGGCCCGGACCGCCGCCTTCCGCGAACGCCCCAGCTCCAGTCTCGAAGCCCGCGTGAAGGAGCGCCCGGGCTTCCTCACCTACCCCAACGCCATCGCGGTGACCGGCGGCGTGCCGCTGATCTACCAAGGCCAATGCGTCGGCGGCGTCGGCGTTTCGGGCATCGCCGATGATGACGAGGTCGTGGCAAAGGCCGGCGCCGAGGCGCTGGCCGGTGGTGGTTGATACGCCCCTGGCCATGAAGGACTGCATTTCCGGCGCCGGTGTCAGCACTGCGGCAGGTTCACGGCGAGGCCGCCGAGGCTGGTCTCCTTGAAGCGCGTGCTCATTTCCTGGCCGGTTTCGCGCATGGCCGCGATGCAGTTGTCGAGGGGCATGAAGTGGCTGCCGTCTCCTCGCAGCGCCAGCGAGGCGGCCGCCACCGCCTTGTTTGCGCCGATGCCGTTGCGCTCGATGCAGGGGATCTGGACCAGGCCCGCCACCGGGTCGCAGGTCATGCCGAGGTGGTGTTCGAGGGCGATCTCGGCCGCGTTTTCGACCTGCGCCGGCGTACCGCCAAGAACGGCGCACAGGCCCGCGGCGGCCATGGCGGCGGCGGAGCCGACCTCGGCCTGGCAGCCGGCGTCGGCGCCGGAGATCGACGCGTTGTGCTTGATGAGCCCGCCGATGGCGGACGCGGTGAGCAGGAAGTCGGGGATGCGGTCCTCGGCGGCGCCGATGCAGTGGTCCCGATAGTATCGAAGCACCGCCGGAACGACCCCGGCCGCGCCGTTGGTGGGCGCGGTCACCACCTTGCCTCCAGCCGCGTTCTCTTCGTTCACGGCCATGGCGTAGACGTTGAGCCAGTCCGTGACCACGTGCGGCTGCATCCGGTTGGAATCCCGTTCGCGGTGCAACTGTTCGAACAGCGCGCTCGCGCGCCGCTTCACTTTCAACCCACCCGACAGTTCCCCGCGCGCGGCCAGGCCGCGCTCCACGCATTCGTTCATCGCGTTCCAGATGGACCGGAGCCCGGCGTCCAACTCACCGTCGGACCGCTGGACGCGCTCGTTCGCGCGTGCCATCTCCGCGATGCTCTTGCCGCTCTCGCCGGCCATCCGCAGCATGGTTGCGGCAGTGTCGAAGGGGAACGGGTGGGACCGGTCCTCGTCCTCGCCGCCGGCCGCGGGCGCGCCTTGGGCGAGTTCTTCCTCGGTGACGATGAAGCCGCCGCCGATCGAATAGTACACTTGGGCGAGCCGGACCGCGCCGGCCGAATCCACCGCCTCGAAACGAAGCCCGTTGGGATGACCCGGCAGACGCACGCGCCGGTCGAAAACCAGATCGTCGTCCGGGTCGAACGCAAGAGAGAGGCCGTCCGATGGAGGCAGGAGGCGGTTTTGCCGCAAAGAGTCGAGGTCGGCCTCCGCCCGGTCGAGGTCCAGGTCCGCGGCCCGATGGCCCAGGAGCCCGAGCATGACCGCCCGGTCCGTCGCGTGCCCCTTGCCGGTAAAGGCGAGAGAGCCGTGAAGCGAAGCGCGGACGCGCAGCCAGCGGCCCGGCGGCACCTGGCCCCGGCAGCGTTCCCGAACCAGCTCGACAAAGGCGCCGGCCGCCGCCATCGGCCCCATCGTGTGGGAGGACGACGGACCGACGCCCACCTTGAAGAGATCGAAGACGCTCAGAAACATCGTGCACCAAGGGGAATCCGGCCAGCTTGAGTGCTATTGCTTCGCCTTGCAAGATCAGTTCAACAGTCTGTTGTTGGCTGTCAGTATGGTCACTCCTTCTCCGGCGAAGTCCGCGTCGTCCGTCACAAGTTTCAGGAGGTTCCTCTTGCAGGTCTCGCGGATGACTTGATCATTGAAATCCGCCCGACCGTCTCCATACTCGGCAGTTACCGCGTCCAGGTCAAGTGTGGGGAAGCCACTTTCCACTGGTGAACATTGCCTCAATATGCGCCGTGTGTCGGCGGCGATATGGAGAGCGATCGGTTTGAAGGCGTCACTGTTGCGGAAAGCCTTGAAGCTGAATCCGGTCCCCGATTCCTGGTAGTGAAATCTGGCCCAACGATTGATGACCTCCGATAGGACGAGCACGTCGATATAGATACGGCACTTTGCCTCCAGGATGCGCCGAAATGCGCTGGAGTAGTAGTGTGTTCTGGGGCCACGACTGGGCCGTTGTGGTCCATGGATGTACAGCCAAACATTGGCGTCGAGGAACAATTCATCAGCAGACGAAAAACGGTAGTCCCTGACGTGTAAGACCTCACCCGCCATTGTCGTCCTCGCTGTCCAGGGTTTCACGAGCGGCTTGGTTAAATCTCTCAGGGTCTTTGAAGTACAGCTTCGCGGTGTCAACAACACGCTTCAAAAGGGCAAGATCCTCAGCCTCCATGTCTTCGACGCTAAGCAATTCACGAATCTGGTTCTCTTTGAACTCGCCATACAACTGGCCGATGGCCGTGTTGAGAAAGGCCGATGTCAGCGTCGAAACATTGAGGAACGAGAGTACGACACGGCGATTCTGCCTGAGCGTGGCGGCTAGCCGGTCATGGACCTTCTGTCCGTCGCCCGAGGCGACGCACAAGGGGCTGCCGACCACACCGAATACGGATATCGCAACACTTTTGTTCATCGGAGGACCTTAAAAAATGTCGTCTGTCTCAAGTTCGGAGGAAAGTCTGTAAGAATTCCGATCCGCGGTATCGATTTCCACACTCACAACGGTGCCGGGGAATGCGTTCCTCAGTCGCGCCTTGTTGTTGCGTCGGTTCTTCCGTCTCCAATAGCCGGCGTCAGACACGATCTGGAGGGAGCCGCCGTTCAAGTCTATGAACTCGCACAGCAATTTCAAACCCAATCCGCCAGGGACATCTCCTCGTTTGGTCGTGTTGTTTGCCTGGGTGGCCCATTCGATGGCTTCCTCTGGAGCCAAGTCAACTCCGGTATGGCGGTGTACGTTCCGCTGTATCCCTACTCCTAAATCGGCCACACAGAAGTCGAGTTTAGATCGGGTTGGAAAAAATTGCCCGCAACTGAAGATGCCCAGTTTGGTCCGGGAATGCAGGACGGCGTTGCTGAAGATCTCGAAGATGCTTTCGCAGAACTTTTTTCGGAGGCCGGTGGACATCTCCGGTATTTCCGAGCGCTGGATGAATTCGTCCTCAATGTAACGAGCAAAGTAGCGATCATCGTCAGCGTCGAATCGCTTGTAGGAAATCGTCGTCCCCCAGTGATCAGGAACCTTGGTGCGGCCGTAGTGACTGAGGAAGCCGTTTTTCGACAGGATGCTTTCGACGGCTGGGCGGATATGGGTCAGGCGGACTGTGTTCAGATTGTCTTCCAGACCGTACAAGATTGCGCCAAGGGCGGCGCACATGTCGGCGTCGAGCCAATCCGTCGCGCGCATGTCGATCTCGACATCGTCCAGGAAACAGTCCGCGGTCTGGGCATGAAGACCTGCGAGGACCAAGAATCCATGGCGATCGTGGTGGATCGCGGACAGGGGGATTTTCATGCCGACATCCGGGCGGTCGTTACCTCGCGCCCCCCTCACCCCCGCAAACGCCGGTAGCGCCGTATCAACGCGTTTGTTGAGCTGTCGTGGGCCAGCTCCGGCGCCGCTTCGCTTTCCAGTTCAGGGACGATGCGTTGCGCCAGGGCCTTGCCCAGCTCCACGCCCCACTGGTCGAAGGAGTTGATGCCCCAGATGGAGCCCTGGACGAACACCTTGTGCTCGTAGAGGCCGATGATCTTGCCCAGGGTTTCCGGGGTCAACCGCTCCGCCAGGATGGTGTTGGTGGGGCGGTTGCCCTCGAAGGTCCGGTGCGGCACCTGGAAGGCTTCCATGCCCTCGGCGGCCGCCTCCTCCCCGGTCTTGCCGAAGGCCAGGGCCTCGGTCTGGGCGAACAGGTTCGCCATCAGCAAGTCGTGGTGGTTCCCCAGCGGGTTCAGGGTCCGGCAGAAGCCGATGAAGTCGCAGGGGATGAGCTTCGTGCCCTGGTGGATCAACTGGTAGTAGGCGTGCTGTCCGTTGGTGCCGGGCTGTCCCCAGATGATCGGGCCGGTCTGGTAGTCCACGGCCTCGCCGTCCAGGGTGACATGCTTGCCGTTGCTCTCCATGTCGAGTTGCTGGCAGTAGGCGCTCAGGCGCCAGAGGTACTGGTCGTAGGGCAGGATGGAGTGGGTCTCGGCGCCGAAGAAGTTGTTGTACCAGATGCCCAGGAGGCCCAGCAGCACCGGCAGGTTCTCCTCGAAGGGGGCGGTGCGGAAATGCCCGTCCATGGCGTGGAGGCCGCCGAGCATGGCTCGGAAGTTGTCCGGACCGACCGCGATCATCAGCGACAGGCCGATGGCGGAGTCGTAGGAATAGCGGCCCCCGACCCAGTCCCAGAAGCCGAACATGTTGTCGGTGTCGATGCCGAAGCGCCGCACCTCGTCGTGGTTGGTGGACACGGCCACGAAGTGGCGCGCCACGGCGGCGTCGTCCTTGAGGGCGGCCAGGCACCATTCCCGCGCCGTGTGGGCGTTCTTCAGGGTCTCCAGGGTGGTGAAGGTCTTGGAGCTGACGATGAACAGGGTCTCGGCCGGGTCCAGGCCATGGGTGGTCTCGACGAAGTCCGTGGCGTCCACGTTGGAGACGAAGCCCAGGTCGAGGGAGCGGTCGCTGTAGTGCCGCAGGGCCTCGTAGGCCATCACCGGGCCCAGGTCCGAGCCGCCGATGCCGATGTTGACCACGTTGCGGATGCGCTTCCCGGTGTGCCCTTTCCACTCGCCCGAGCGTACCCGGTCGGCGAAGGACGTCATCCGGTCCAGCACCGCGTGCACCTCGGGCACCACGTCCTCGCCGTCCACCAGGATCCGGCGGTCGCGCGGCGCCCGCAGCGCCACGTGCAGCACCGGCCGTCCCTCGGTGACGTTGATGCGCTCGCCGCCGAACATGGCGTCGATGCGCGCTCGGAGCCCGGTGGCCCCGGCCAGCTCCAGCAGGAGCCCCAGGGTCTCGTCTGTGACGCGGTTCTTGGAGTAGTCGAGATAGAGCCCCGCGCCCTCCACCGCGAAGCGCTCGCCGCGGGTCGCGTCCTCGGCGAACAGCGCGCGCAGGTGCATGTCCTTGATCTTGCGGTGGTGGGCGGCGAGGGCTTTCCACGCCGGCAGATCGGTCAGGCGATGAGTGGCGATGGCGGCTCCTCCTGCGTTATTCGGCCCGGTTCAGCGTCACGGAGAGATCGCCCTTGGCCACCCGCACGTGCGCGAGGTCGGATTTCCTGGCGAGCTGCTCCACCAACGCCACCATCGGCGGGCGGGTGCTCACGTAGGCCTGGGGCGGCGCGGCCGCGCGCATGGCGGCGATCTCCTCTTCGCTCATGAGCCAGCGCAGCAGCAGCTCCTCGTCCGACACCCCGTCGCCACCCAGCCGGGCGCGCATCTCCGAGAGCGGCGTGTCCTCGGGTTCTTGTGCGGCGATCTCCCGCGCCCGCGGCCGGTCGAGGATCTTGTCCCTGACGTTCGGGTCCATGAGCCGGGCGCCTTCCTCGCCGGCGCGCCCGAGGGCGTAGCGGATCACCTGGTCGGTGACCTCTTTGTAGCGTTCCCCGACGATGACGTTGAGCGCCGCCTGGCTGCCCACGAACTGGGACAGCGGCGTCACCATGATGGGATAGCCGAACTCGGCGCGCACCTGGATGGATTCCTCCAGGGCTTGAGGGAACCGGTCGCCCAGGCGCACTTTGTCGAGTTGGTGCTGGAGGTTGGACAGCATGCCGCCGGGCACCTGGTGCTGGTACTGGGCATAGTCGTATTCCACCGGCTTGCCGATGGGGAAGCCCTCGCGCCTGGCGATGGTCATGAAGTGCTCGGAGACGGGCTCCAGCACCGACTCGTCCACCAGCGGGTTGTAGCCCAGCGCCCGGGCGTTGCGGGCGACGTTGAAGACCGAGGGATTGGAGGAGCTGTCCGCCAGCGGCGGCACCGCGGTGTTGACGCTGCGGATCCCCAGGTCCATGGCCTCAATGCAGCACAGCGGCCCCAGGCCGGTGGTGCAGTGGGTGTGAAGCTCGATGGGGATGCCGTTGCAGTTCTCGTACATCACCGGCACCAGCGTGCGCATGCGCTCGGGCGTGAGCAGCCCTCCGGGGTCCTTGAGGCAGATGATCGGCACCTCCAGAGAGGCCGCCTCGCGGGTCTTCTGCGCGAAGTACTCGTCGGTGTGCTTGGGCGACACCGAGTAGATCATGTTGATGATGGGCTTGATGCCCACCTCCCGCGACACCTTCACCTTGCGCGTCCAGCCCGCCAGGTCGTTCCACTCCTCGGAGATGCGCGCCTCGCGGATGCCGTTGGCGGCCATGCGTTCCATGAACAACCGGTACATGCACAGCGGGTTAAACTCGAAGGTGTTGACCCGCCCGGCGATGACCCGGAGCGGCGTCTCGGTGATGCGCTGCGCCACCAGCCGCACCCGCTCCCACGGATCCTCCTTCAGTTCCCGCACGCACTTCTTGAGATGCGACCCGGAGATCAGCTCCATGGCCTCGAACCCCGCCCGGTCCATCTGCTCGGCCACCGAAAGCATCATGCCCGTGGTCATGTTCTCCGCCCACAGGCTCTGGTGCCCGTCGCGCAGGGTGGTGTCGACAAAGGTGATGTCCTTGCTCATGTGGTCCTCCAAACCTGCACCTGAACTTAGGGCGCGGGCGGGGAAATCTCAACCGTTGCGGCTACAACGCGAGGTGCCGTGTCGGCACGCCTATGATTTGGCCGGACGGGCCTCCTTGTCGAGAGCAGCGATGCCGGTCAACGTAATCGGAGGACGGTCGGGAAACTCTGCCACAAGGCTCAACTTGCCGCCCATCGCTTCAACGTAGCCGCTGAGTGTGGATATCAGAAGATCGCTGCGCTTCTCGATTCGCGATACGTTTTCCTGCTTGATGCCAAGCTCTTTCGCCACGTGGACCTGAGTCTTCTTTCGCGCCTTGCGCAGGTCTTGCAAAGACATCTCCTCGGCAATCAGTGCCCTTGCCCGTTCCAGTACCTTCTTTCGCCGGGCTTTGGGGAGTTTCCCGATTCTCTCCGTCAGGGTCGTCATCGCGACCTCCTTCCGCGTTTCAGCCGGTCCAAATGAGCATCGAACCTTTCGTCGGCTTTCTTGATCAGTGCCGTGTAAAAGCGTCTTGCCTTCACACCTGACTTGTCGCCGGCCACCAGGACGATGGCTTGCCGCCGGGGATCAAACGCAAAAGCGACTCTCCAAACCCCCTTGTCGGCCTGAAAGCGCAACTCCTTCATGTTCGCGTGTCGCGATCCCTTCAAGGTGTCTACCCGCGGCCGACCCAATGCCGGGCCCAACGCCTCGATGAGTTTCGCCTGTGCGAGCAGTTCATCCTGTACCAGAACCGGGAGGGCATCGAATTCCGGGTCGAAAGCTGGGTCGAATTCGACTTTCCACGCCATAGTCGATTATGACTCAAGACGCATATGTCGTCAAGGTCATAATCCGATCTAGCAGTTCGTATGTCCGCAACCGCTCAGTCGAGCCCGTAGAACCGGCGCGGATTGTCGCAGAGGATTTTCTCCACCACCTCGGAAGAGACGTTCTCCTTGCGGCGCATGACCGCCACCATGCCGTTTTCCCGGGACTGGTCCTGGTGGCCGTAGTCGGAGCCAATGATGATGTGGTCTTCGCCGATGTGGGTAAGCAGGTAAGGCAGGTCTTCGTCGGCTTCCGCGGCCACGTAGAGCCGGTAGTCGCGGAACAAGCCGGGGCCCCAGTCGAGCGAGGCGTCCGCGTCGCCGCCGGCGTTGAGCTTCGCACCGCTCGCTCGCTGCAGATGGTGCAGGATGTAGGGGACCCACGAGGCGGAGGCCTCGATGAAGCCCGAAGCGGACGTCCGGGAAACGCTCCGGGATCTTGTGCGCCACGAGGTCGCGGAAGGCGAACAGCGGCAGAGAGCGCACGTGGGGCAGGTTGTGGCTGAAGTTCCGGTCGAACACCTTGGTGATGTCCGGAGCACCCGCGCCGGTGTGGATGCATATGGCCATGCCCAGCCGGTTGGCCGCTTCATAAACCGGAAAGAAATACGATTCCGCCAACGAGCGGTCGCCCTCCACGCCGCGGAAGAACACTCCCACCGCGCCGTGGTCCCGCGCCGTCTCGATCTCCCGCACCGACGCGTCCATGTCCCGCAACGGCGGCACCACCACCCATCGCAGCCGGTCCCCGGCGGTCTTCCAGGCCTGCCCCAGAAAGCGGTTGTACGCTTGGCAGACGGCCACCTCCAGGGCCACGTTCACGTCCAGGTAGCTCAGCAGCAGGGTAGGGTACACCACCTCCGTGTCCACGCCGCGCTTGTCCATGTCCCGCACCCGCGCCTCCGGGTCGGTGACGTACCGCACCGCCGCCGCGATGTCCGTTCGGGCATTCTCCCTGTCCGAGCCGCCCACCGCCACCAGCGCGCTGCCTTTGCCGAAACGCTTCGGCACGGCCATGCCGTCGATGAGCCAAACCTGGTTGTTCTCCCCGTAGACGCTGTCCACCGTGGTCGACGCCAGCACCGGCCGCCGCTGGTACAGTGCCGGGTCGAAAAGCTCCCACATCCCCGGATGCTCGATAATGTGCGTGTCCGCGTCCACGACACCTGGCATGGTGGCCTCCTTCTGGTAGGTGTGTCCTGCATGGCAGGATTCGGGTGACAGGTCAACGCGGAATGTTCGTTCTGGAGCAGGGTCTTGAAGGCAGGTTGACTGCCTCGCTTCAACCCGGATAATCTCGGACCGTATCCCACAGCTATCCACGGAAGGAGACCGATCCAATGGGATGGGTAGACGCTGACGCGCATGTCGTCGAGAGCCCGCGTACGTGGGACTATCTCACGCCGTCGGAGCAGAAGTACCGGCCGGCCCTTTTCGACCCGAACGACGGGACGGAGCGGCAGAATTGGGTCATCGACGGGAAGATTCGCGGGCTGTTCCGGTTCACGTTCACCGAGGAGGCGCTGGTGGAGCGGTCGCGCAGGACCGGCAGGCAGATGACTACCTCCATGGAGACCCGCGACGTGGCCAACGTGGGGGCGCGGCTGGCGCACATGGACGAGCTGGGCATCGACGTGCAGGTCCTCTACACGAGCATCTTCCTGGACCAGTGCACCGAGCGGCCGGAGGTGGACGTGGCCCTTTGCGGCGCCTACAACCGCTGGCTGGCGGACATCTGGAAGGAAGGCAAGGGGCGGCTCCGCTGGATGTGCGTGCTGCCGTTTCTCAGCATGCCCGATGCCATGGACCAGTTGCGCTTCGCCAAGGAGAACGGCGCCTGCGGCATCTTCATGCGGCCCATGGAGGGCCCCCGCCCCGTGGACGACCCGTACTTCTTTCCGATCTACGAGGAGGCTTCGAAACTGGATCTGTGCATCGGGCTGCACCAGTCCAACGGCAATGCCAACCTGGTGGACATGATGGGCAACCCCGACGGCAGCCGGGAGTTTTTCAACCAGTACCGCATCTTCAACGTTGGCGCCTTCTTCCGCCTGGTCAGCTCCGGCATCCCCAAGACCTTTCCAAAGCTCCGGTTCGGCTTCATCGAGACCGCGGCGTCTTGGATCCCGTGGGTGGTCTACGAGCTGCGGCGGCGGATCGACACGGTGGACGACAAGCTGCCGGAGGATCTGCTGAAGGAGTACAACATGTACGTGACCTGCCAGATCGGGGACGACGTGCCGTACTTGGTGCAACAGGCCGGCGAGGGCACCCTGATGATCGGGACGGACTACGGGCACGCCGACTCGTCCACCGAGCTTGAGGCGCTCACCTCGCTCAAGGAAAGCGGCGGCATCAGCGACGAGATGCACACCCGGATCGTGGAGGACAACCCGCGGGAGTTCTACGGGCTTTAGCGTCCTTCGACTTCGCGACGTTTCACGTCGCGAAGCCTGTCCTGAGCCTGTCGAAGGGCTCGGGACGGAGGGTGAAGGGGCGCAAGAAGGGAACACGAGATGATCGGATATCCTGTCATTGACGCGGACGGGCACCTGACCGAGCCCATGACCGCATACCGGGAGAGGATCCCGGAGCCTTACAGCACGGCCCGGGAGCTGTTTCCCCAGGACGGCTGGGACCGCGACCTGGGGCGCATGGGGCACCGGGTGGCGGACCCCGAGCGGGAGCTGGCGGACATCGACGCCGAGGGCATCGACACCGCGGTGCTGTTCCCCACCGCGGGCTTGAGCATCGGCAACGTGCGCGACCCGGCCCGGGCCCGGGTGCTGGCGACGGCGTACAATGAATGGCTGCATGAGTTCTGCAGCGCCTCGCCGGAGCGCATCAAGGGCGTGGGCATCGTCGGCCTCCAGGAGGTCGAGAGCGCGGTGGAGGAGCTGGAGCGGCTGGTGGAGCTGGGCATGGTGGCGGTGCAGGTGCCCACCTACGTGGCTTGGCGCAAGCTCTCCGACCGGGAGCTGGACCCGTTCTATGCCGCGGTGGAGCGGCTGAACGTACCCATCGCCGTCCACAGCCAGCCGCGCGACGCCGCCGGCACGGATCGTTTCGACAAGTTCCTGGCGATCCACGCCGTGACCCATCCCTTCGAGCAGATGATCGCCATGACCCAGCTCATCTTCGGGGGCGTGCTGGAGCGCTATCCCAAGCTGAAGGTCGGTTTCCTGGAGTCCGGCGCCGGTTGGGTGCCCTACTGGATGGACCGGCTGGACGAGGAGTGGGAGAAGCGCGGCGACGTGGAGGCGCCGCTGTGCAAGCGCGCGCCCAGCGAGTACGTGAAGAGCGGACGGTGCTACTTCGGCGTGGAGTGCGAGGAGCTCACAATCCCCGACGCCATCCGCCACATCGGCGACCGCTGCCTGCTGTACTCGTCCGACAACCCCCACTGGGACACGGACTGGCCCCACTCGGTGGAGAAGCTGCGCCGGCGCGACGACCTGACCGAGGAGAACAAGCAGCGCATCCTGTGCCGGAACGCCGCGGATTTCTATGGGGTGCCGGTGAGCGAGATCGCCGCCGTGCCGGCGCAGGCGTAGCGCCTGCAATCAGTGTGTTGGGGGATTGGGGGAGTCAGCCTTCCGCGTCCCAAGCGGGCCGGAAAGGCTGACTCCGGGAAAGCCGTCCTGCCTGGAAACCGGGTCTACAGGGTTCCCGAGCTCTTCACCGGAGGCATGTGTTCCTCCGGCCCTTCGTTCTCGTCGATCCAGCCGCCCCGCTCCGCTTCGTCCAGCACGTTGAGGATGGTGTCCACCAGCTTGCGGGCCGACTCCACGCTCAACTCCACGGCCACGCGGGCGCCCGTTCCCTCGGCCTCGTTGACGAAGTCGATGTTGACGGAGTGCTCCCGGAAGACGTGGTAGGGATGGTCATAGGCGACGTTGGCCTGGTTGACCTTGAACCAGTCCTCCGACTGCTTGCCGCTGCCCTCCATAACGACCTTTCTGGCGATCATCGTGCACATGGTCGTCTCCTTTCGTGCTCTCCGGAAATGCCCCGCGTTCCTAGCCGAGTTGCTTCCCGAAGAAATCGAGGAGCTTTTTCCAGCCGTCCACCGCCTGCTCCTGACGGTAGGCGGGGCGGTCGTAGTAGAAGAAGCCGTGGCCGGCGCCGTCGTAGCGGTGGAACTCGTAGTCCTTGCCGTGCTTCTTGAGCTCGGCCTCGTGCTGGTCCACCTGTTCCGGCGAAGGGCTCTTGTCGTCGTTGCCGAAGATGCCCAGGATCGGGCAGGAGAGGTCGGCGGTGTAGTCGATGGGGGCGACGGGCTGCTTCTCGGTCAGGTCGTCGCCACTGGCCACCACGCGGCCGCCCCAGCACTCCACCACCGCGTCGAAGCCCTGGGCGCGGCAGGCGGTGAGAAAGGCGTGGCGCCCGCCCGAGCAGGTACCCCAGATGCCCACCTTGCCGTTGTGGTAGGGCATGGAGCGCAGGTAGTTCATGGCGCCCGTGAGGTCGCCCACCACCTGGTCGTCGGCCACGCCGCCGTCGGCGCGGATCTTGGCGGCCACGTCTTCCGGCGTGCCGGCGCCGGCCCGATGATAAAGGTCCGGCGAGATGGTGGCGAAGCCGTGGTGCGCGAGCCGGCGCGTGGCTTCCCGGTACCACTCGTCCCAGCCGGGCAGGTGGTGGATGGCCACCACGCCGGGGAACGGCCCCGCGCCCAGCGGACGCGCGTAATAGGCGTTGATGGTGTCGCCGTTGTGGCCCTGGATGGTGATGGTCTCGGCCAGCATGCCCTCGTATTGGTCGGTCGTGTACATGATTACCTCCTTCAAGATTTGCCTTGGATGAAACCGACTCCGAAGACGCCGCGAGGGTCTCGTGCGGCGTCCCTTTCGCAGTGAGAACTAATACCAAGGCGCCGGGAAATTCAACCCCGCGCGTCTTGACGGGGTGGCGGGGGCTTCAGTAGATTGGACCGGCAAGAAACGCAAAGGCAAATCGCGCGAAGGAGGACTGATCATGTTCGTTTGTCTATCCCCTGGAGGCCAACTGCTGACCCATGGCGAAACCGCTACCGACAAGCTGCTCGTAGGCACCGTGGACGGCGTCTTCTCGTTCCGCCGCGACAATGGCTCGTGGCGGCAGGACAGCGTGCACCTGCCCGGCAAGCACGCCAGTTCCGTCATCTTCGAGCCGGCGACGAAGACGCTCTTCGTCGGCACCTACGGCTGCGAGATCTACGCCAGCGCCGACGAGGGCGGCACCTGGGAGAAGCGCGACAGCGGCATCGGCGACAAGGAGATCTACTCGCTGGCCACCCAGTTGGTGGACGGCAAGCCCAGGGTCTACGCCGGCACGCAGCCCGCGCACCTCTACTACAGCGACGACCTCGGCAAGAGCTGGACCGACATGCCGGGGTTGCGCCAGGTACCCGGCGTCGAGAAGTGGACCTTTCCGGGACCGCCGCACCAGGCCCATGCCAAGAGCATCACGTTCCATCCCACGGACCCCGACATCATCCACGTGGCGGTGGAGGTGGGCGGCTTCCTGCGCACCACGGACGGCGGCGAGACCTGGACCACCATCGACAACATCAACCCGGACGCGCACCGCGTGTTCATCCCGTCCAACGACCCGGACAAGCTCTACGGCACGGCGCCCACCACCAACTGCGGCCCCGAGGTCATGGCGGGCTTCTGCGTGAGCGGCGACGGCGGCGCCACTTGGCAAAACATGACCCCGCGGGACTTCCGCATCGGCTACGTGGACCCGTTCTTCGTCCATCCGCAGGACTCCAACCTGCTGTTCGTGGCCGGCGCCAAGACCGGCCCGGGTACGTGGCGCAAGCTCCACACCGCGGACGCGCGCGTGGCGCGCAGCCGTGACGGCGGCCAGACCTGGGACATCCTGGGCGAGGGCCTGCCCGAGCACATCCGCGCCAACATCGAGGCCATGTGCATGGATGCGTGGAACGGCGGCTACGCCATCTTCGCCGGCACCACCGACGGCGACATCTTCTACAGCGACGACGAGGGCGAGCACTGGACCACCCTCGCCAAGGGCATCGGCCCGGTGTCCAAGTCCCACCACCACATCAACCTCGCCCTGGAGGGCGAGGCCGCGCATCACTAGCGGGTTCTCCGTGTGAATCCGCTGCCACACCCGCGGGGCTCCCGTGGCCGGCACCGCGCCGGCGACGGGAGCCCTGTCGGGCGAATCGCCCGGACAAGACACTAGAATTTCTCTGCACAGGCGGGTGGCCGCCCTTGTCCATCCTTTCACACGTCCGGATCGCGTTCCTGAGCCTGGCGCTGCTGCTCCATCTGCTGGGCGGCGAGGGCTTGAGGAGGCTCCTTCGAGGTTGGCGGCGGCGCAAGCCCGCCGTCCGTACCCTCGCCATCGCCGGCGGCGACCGGCACATGGTCGCCGATCTCTACGCGGTCCAGGATGCCCGGCCCCGTGCCGGTCTGCTCGTCACCCACGGGGTGCTCGACACGGGCAAGGACGACCCGCGCCTGGTGGCGCTGGCGGACGAGCTCGCTTCCTGCGGGTTCGCCGTCCTGGTGCCCGAACTCGAGGGGCTCAAGTCCCTTCGGCTGGAGATGGCCGAGTCCGAGGACATCGCGGCTGCCTTTCGCTTCATGCTCTCGCGGGACGAGGTGGACGCAACCCGCGCCGGCCTGTTGGGCATCAGCTTCGCCGCCGGTCCGACCCTGAAGGCCGCGGCGGACCCGTCGATCCGGGATAGGGTGAAGTTCGTGGTGTCCTTCGGCGGCTACTACGACACGGTCAACATAATCCGCTACCTGACCACCGGCCGGGACGAGTACCGGAGCCACCGGCACGTCGAACCGCCGGAGATCTACGCAAGGTACGTGTTCGTGAAGAACCTCCTGGTCCATGTGACGGTGGCGGAGGATCGCAGGGTGCTGGCGGGTCTGCTCGATGACATGCAGCGGGAGGCCGACGCCGGCGTCACCAGATGGGACGGGGAGGCGCCGGTGATCTCGCCGGAACGGCTCACGGAAGACGGACGCGCCGTGTACGACTTGATCCGGAACCAAGACCCGGCCCGGGTCCGGAGCCTCGTGGAGGCGACCGAACCCGGCGTGCGGCACTACCTGGAGGGCCTCTCTCTCCGTCCGGTAGTCCCGCAAGTCACGGCGCGGGTCCTCATCGGCCACGGGGACACCGATCCGCTGATCCCCTCCACCGAGAGCCTGCGGCTGGCGGACGCACTGCCGGACCCGAGCCGCGTCTATGTTGCCGTCCTGAAGGTGGTGAGCCACGTGGACGCACGGCTGTCGGTGCAATCCATCCGCGAGTTCCTGACGGCGACCCTGCCCTCCTGTTGCCGCTTCTATGGTCTGATCTTTCGTATCCTGAAGCAGCAGCTCGACTTATAGTCGTTTAGGCCGCCGACTCAATTCAGTCGCGCGCATAAATTTAGCTTCCTTTCTTACTTTTCACGGATGAAACCCTTAAGATCCCCCTTCATCGCGCCTTCATGCGAACATCTCCGAGGAGGAAACCGCATTCATGAGCTTTGAACCCAAGACACCGGCGTTCTGGGACAAGGGAGCCCTGCGCAAGGAACTCGATCGCGTGTTCGACATCTGCTACGGCTGCACGCTGTGCCACACCCTCTGTCCGTCGTTCGTGAGCCTGTTCCAGATGATGGACGAGAACTTCGGTGACGCCACCTCCCTCAAGGACGAGCAGATGAAGTCGGTGGTGGACCAGTGCTACCAGTGTAAGCTCTGCGATCCCATCTGTCCGTACGTGCCGCCGCACGAGTGGGACATCGACTTTCCCCGGACCATGATGCGGGCGACACTTGTGGAAGCCAAGGAGAAGGGCGTGAGCTGGGCCGACCGGCTCATGGGAGACACGGACCGGGCCGGGCGGCTGGCGAGCTGGATGGCGCCGCTGGTCAACTGGGCCAACCGGACGCCGTTTGTGCGCGGCCTGATGGAGAAGTACCTGGGAGTGCACCGCGACCGGCTGCTGCCGACCTACCACGGACAGACCTTCGCCAAGTGGAACCGCCGGCGCCCCGCGGCCCCGAAAACCAACGGCGGGGAGAAGGCGGCGCTCTTTTACACCTGCACCGTCAACTACAACGAACCCGACATCGGCAAGGCCGCGGTGGGCGTGCTGGAGAAGAACGGCGTCGAGTGCACGGTTCCCAAGCAGCAGTGCTGCGGCATGCCGTTCATCGACGTGGGGCTCCTGGACGAGGCGGTGCGGAAGATCGAGGCCAACGTCAAGAGCCTGAGCGAGGCCGTGCGCCAGGGCTGCAAGATCGTGGTGCCCACCGCGAGCTGCAGCTACATGCTCAAGCAGGACTACCCGCGCATGCTGCCCACCGAGGATACGAAGCTGGTGGCCGAGAACACCCTGGACCTGTCGGAGTACCTGGTGCAGTTGCACGAGAGCGGCAAGCTGGACGTCGACTTCTCACGGGAGGTCGGCAAGATCCGCTACCACCAGCCGTGTCATCTCAAGGCGCAGGACATCGGCTTCAAGGCCCAGGAGCTGATGCAGCTCATCCCCGACGCGGAGGTCTCCCGCATGCAGTGCTGCAGCGGGCACGACGGGACCTGGAGCGTCAAGAAGGAGAACTTCGAGGCGTCGATGCAGGTGGGCCGGCCGCTGTTCAAGTTCATGAGGCCGGATGACGCCTGTACGGTGACCGATTGTCCGCTGTCGGCGGTTCAGGTGGAGCAGGGGACCGGCAGAAAGCCGGTGCACCCCATCATCGTGATGGCGCGGGCCTACGGGCTCGAGGTCGAGCCGTAGACCCGCGCCGGTTCCGTTTTTTTGTCGTTCTCTGGATTACCTCGGGTCGAGGATCCAGCCGCCTTCCTTTTCCATGCCGATGACGAGCTCGTCGTCGGCATCCGAGGGCATCACCTCTTCCAGGTGCTTCGCGTAGTCCTCGTCGGACAGCAGCTCTCCGTCGACGCTGTAGGGCTGGCCGGCGTAGTTGCCGATGTAGCGGCGGAACTTGTCGCTGGGAATCGTCAGCGGGGGCTGGTCGTCGGCGATGTTGTGGTTCAACGCATCCACCAGCGCCTGCACCTCCTTGAAGAAGGTCGTCCTTGACAACTCGTTCAGCCGGTCCATGTCCGCCGGCTCGTCGTACAGGTGCTCGTCGTAGCGCCCCTTGAGGCCCCAGACATAGGCCCAGTGGGCGGAGCTGGACTCGTCCTGCCCGAACAGGTCGTAGGCGGTGGAGATCCACTTGTTGAAGTACTTCTGGATGATGGGCATGGGGATCTTGCCGGCTTTGACGATGCGCATCAGGCCGATGTTGCCCTGGGCCAGGTGGTAGGCTTCTTCCTTCAGCATGGGCAACGTGCTGCGGCCTAGCGGCGCGAAGGCGCTCCGGCTCAGCATGTTCAACTGGTACTTGCCGTCGCGGTCGATGAAGCTCGTGTAGACGAAGAAGTCGAGCCAGTTGCGCACGGGCTGGTTGAAGGAATCCAGCAGGCGCGAACCCTCGGACGCGCGCCGCTCCAGCAGCCGCTGGGACTGGCGCTTGCCGGACTCGCCGAACTGGGTCACCAGCACGTAGGCCATCTGCCAGCCGTGGCGCATCTCCTCGCGGTTGATACGGATCAGGTTCTTCAGGTCCACGTCGGTGGGCGCGCGCTCGATGAGGTTGGTCTGCTGCTCCACCGAGGCGAACTCGGTGTCGCCCTGGAACTCGATCAGGTGCGCCAGCGCGTCCTGGATGCGCTGGTCGGGGATGTCCGTGACCTTCTCCCACTTGGGCCGGCCGGCGTACTCGCCGAACTCGATCTCGTTGCTCTCCACGTCGTCGAGCTTGGTCTCGAAGGTGTAGTCGCCGCCGATCAGCTCCATGGGGTAGCCGATATCGTCGTGCCACTGGTGGAACGCATCCACCCAATCGTCGAAGGTGTCGATTCTTTCCTTCTTTATCAACATGCTCTCCTCCTTGATTTCGTAATGAACGTTAGTACGAAAGATTGCCCCAAGCTGACTCCACGCCGGCTGCACCGACAGGAGACTACGCCTGAGGTTTGATGGGTGTAGGACTATCCATACGCCGTTCGGCGCCGATTTGCAAGAGCCGAACGATCGTCCGCACGATTATTTTCGCAGTTCCCTCTGGAGCCAGCGGACGATGGTGGGAAGGGTCTGCGGCGTCTGTCCCATGTGGCCTCCGGGGAAGACCCGGGCGGTCTTGGGGCCGCCGTGTTCCAGCAGCAGATACAGGTCCTCGATGGGCGTCTGCAGGTCGTTCTTCCCGTTGACGATCAGCATGGGGCAGGAGGGCCTGTCCAGCAGCCCCTGGGTCTTCAGCGACAACGACGGGAAGTACGCCACCAGATCCTCCAGGTCGAGCAGGCCGAAGGCGCTGGCGCGGCAGAACTCGTGGTCCATGAGGTAGCTTTCGGCGTTGGTGGACCGGCGCACCCACTCCGCCTGAAAGTTGTAGTGGACCCCGCCGCCCCATACGACCGACGCGCGCAGCCGCTCCGGCTCCACGAAGCTCATCTTGGCGGCCCAGTAGCCGCCGAAGCTGCGACCCAGGATGGCGATGCGCCGCGCATCCACGTCTTCGCGTTCACACAGATAATCGATGACCGCGCCGAACAGGCTCTCGGCGGTGGTGGAGCCCTTGATGGGTGCTTCCCCCACGCCGGGCATGTCCATGGCGCAAACCCCCAGCCCCGCGTTCAGCAACGCCTCGTCGTACTCGTGGCATTCCGGCTTGTAGGAGTCGATGCCGCCGAAGTTGATCACCACCGGGCAGGGGCTCACCCCGTCGGGCTTGCGCAGGAAGGCGCGGATCACCAGATCGCCGGGATAGGGGATCTCCAGGACTTCCAGCGCCGGCGTGAAGTGGCGCGCGGCGCGCAGGTACAGCTCCAGGCTCTGGCGCGCGCATTCCCGCTTCCCCGGCGAGAGGGGAACGGGATAGCGCCCGATGGTGTAGTACACGTAGGCCATGAGGAAGGCCTCCCGCGCCTCCGCCGCGTGTCCCGCCGCCTCGTGCGCCTCGCCGGCGTCCGCGTAAGGCTCCGCCGCTCGCGACCACTCGGCCGCCCAGAGCTCCGGGTCCTTGGTCGTGAGCCGGTCGAGCACCGGCTCCACGTCCTCGATCCGGGCGCCGCGGAAAACCGTGCGCTTGCCGGTGCGCTCGCGCACCATTGCCTTGATCTCGTCGAGGTTCTTGATTCGCCCCATCTTGCCTTCTCTCCGGTCCGGCGCGTGCTTCGCCGGTCTCATGTGTCACAGGATGTCTTCATATCTGCGCCGCCCGTGCACGACTCTGTACACGCGGACCTGGGATCGAAGAACCTTGTAGAACACAAGATATTCGCCATGCCGCAGATAGCGGTAGCCGGAGGCCTTGAGAACTGCATCCCGTGGTATTCGTCCACGCTCCGGGAACTCTCCAAGGCTGGCGATCAGAGCGAGCAGGGCGTTCACGGTGTCCTCGGCCGTCGCGGGATTGTCCCGCGCAATGTATTACTGAATTTCGAGGAGATCCAATTGGGCGCGGCGAAGAACGCGGATCTGCCGCGTCATCCTCGCGCCTCGCGGAGAAGCGCGGCCAAGGCCTTCACGCCGATACCGCGGTCTCCGTGACGCGAATCCTCTTCAGCCGCGTTCAGCAACTCGTAGAGCTTGAGCCGCGCCTGATCCCGTTCGTAGGCCGCCGCACTCATCACCACTAGCTCACTCTCGCCGTTTTTCGTAATGAAGACCGGCTCCCCGGATTCATGACAGAGTTTCGAGATTTCGGCGGCCTTGTTGCGCAAATCCGAAACAGGGCGAATGACGGGCATGGCTTATCCTCCGCACGGAAAGGCTGTGCGAAAAATCTATCAGAATTCTGGTAATCTGCAACGTGGAACGGTCTCCGAGGATGTGGCCGGCACGCTCAGGAGAGCAGGTCTCCATGGCGTGTGCCCGCCACGGTGTCGAGGGGCTGGCCCGGCAGCGCCCAGCGCCGCTCCAGCAGGCGCACGCCGCGCACGATCAAGAGGGTCAGGAGAAGGTAGATCAGCCCCGCCAGCGCGAAGAATTCCACCGCCAGGTAGGTGCGTGCGATGAGGGTGCGCGCGACGCCGGTGAGGTCCAGCAGCGTGATGGTGCTCGCGAGGGCGCTGCCCTTGAGCATCAGGATCACCTCGTTGCCATAGGCCGGCAGCGCTTGCCGCACGGCCCTGGGCAGCACGATAAGGCGTATTTCCTGCCAGCGCGAAAATCCGAGGGCCCGCGCCGCCTCCCGCTCGCCGAGGGGCACTGCCAGCATGCCGCCGCGGATGATCTCGGCTGTGTAGGCCGCGGTGTTCAGGCTGAAGGCGATGATCGCGCACCAGTACGCCTCGCCCAGGACGGGCCACAGCGGGCTGTCCCTTACCATCTCGAACTGCGCCAAGCCGTAGTAGACCAGGAATATCTGGACCAGGAGGGGGGTGCCCCGGAAGAAGAAAACGTAGCCGTAGGCCGGCGCCCGGAGCCAGCCATGGCGTGACGTGCGCATGAGCGCCAGCGGAAAGGCCAGGGTGGTGCCCGCCAGCATGGCCAGCGCCGTGAGTTGCACCGTGAGCCAGGCGCCGGTCAAGAGCTGCGCAGTGCTCTCGGCGGCCAGACCGTGGAGGGCGGCCATCATCCGGACCACTCCATTCCGCGTGCCGCACGTCGCTCCAGCACCTGGATGCCGGCCATGGAGACTGCCGTCATGCCGAGGTAGATGAACGCGGCGGCCACATAGAAAGGGAACGGTTGCTGCGTATAGCTCACCGCGAGAGCGCTTTTTCGCATGAGCTCGTCCAGCCCCACCACCGACACCAGGGACGTATCCTTGAGCAATACGAGGAACAGGTTGCCCAGCCCCGGGAGCGCCGTGCGCCAGACCTGCGGCAGCAGCACGTGGCGAAACGCGCGCGCCCGTGTAAGCCCCAGGGAGTAGGCCGCCTCGGTCTGTCCCGGCGGCACGGCCAGGAATGCGCCCCGCAGCACTTCGGCCGCGTAGGCGCCGAAGGTGAGACTGAGCGCCGCCACGCCGGCGAGAAAGGGGTTCAGCTCGAAGAAGCCTGTAACGCCGAACAGCGCAGCCACGCGGCCGATGGCGGCGGAGGCGCCGAAGTAGACGATCAGGACCACCAGCAGCTCCGGCACGCCGCGTACCGCGGTGGTGTATGCCCGGGCGGCGGTACGCAGCAGCCGCCGGTGGGACATCCGCGCCGCCGCCCCGGCGATGCCCAGCAACAGGCCGCCGGCGAGGGAGGCGCCCGCTAGCCCGGCGGTTACCAGTGTCCCTGCCGCGAGTTGGGCGCCGAAGCCGATCAGCAGCGCCGGGGGATCGTTCATGCGGAGAACCGCCGAAGAAAGGGGCCCATGGCAAGACGGAATTTACCCGGCAACGACTCTGCCGTAGGGCCGTGGGCCACTAGTAGATGCTGAAGGGGAAGTACCGCGCGTTGATCTTGGCGTGGGTGCCGTCGGCGAGTATGGCCGCCAGCGCGGCGTTGAGCCGTTGCCGCAGCACGTTGTCCTCCTTGCGTACGGCAATGCCGATGCCCTCGTCCAGCTCGTAGGCGTCGCCCACCATCTCGAAACCGGCGCCGGCCTTGGTCTTCAGCCATTCGTGAAGCACCAACCCATCGGCGAAGATGGCGTCGA
>JAPPNE010000062.1 GCA_028818775.1 Deltaproteobacteria bacterium
AGCTTCGACATGGTCTCGGCGATCACCGGCGAGATGGTCTCCAGGGCCAGCTCGAAGGCGAAGCCCGCGGCGTTCTGAGCCACCGCGCGGCCGAAGGCGATCAACTGGTCGGAGTCGATGAACGAGAACGAGCCCGCGAACGCGTCGATGCCGCCGCAGCCCGCCCGAAACGAGGGCAGGCTCACGGTCGCGATGGGTTCCTGCCGCACGGGCGCCCGCAGGTAGAGGTTGCCGAGCGTCCAGTGGCCGGAGGCCTGGCCGTCGAAGGCGGTCGGCCCGGTCGTGTTCACGGCCGCGCCCCTCCAGAAGTTCTCAATCTCCGAGAGAACGTCCGCATGGACCGACGGCGCGAGGCAGAGGCCTGCCGCCATCAGCGCCGCCGCGAATGCGCAGACATGGTTCCGGATGCGAATGTTCAGGCGTTCAGTAGTCACTCCCCACCTCCCGTGAAGTCAGGGCGAAGATGCGCTCGGCAAGCTGGTCCTCCGCCACCACTCCGAACGATACCGGCAGGGCCCTTGACGTCCGCGTGTCATAGAGGAACACGGCGGGGACGACCCTTGTCGTGAGACCCAGCCGCGCGGCCCGGCCCTGGTCGGGTACGGCCTCCGGCCAGCCTTCCAGCGGCTCGCCCGTCATCGAGACCGCGAGCACGTCGAGCTTGTAGCGCAACACGAAGGCCCGCAGGAGCGGTCCGAACACGCGGCATGCGGGGCAGTTGGCGTCGCCCAGGTAGATGAGCCCGTAACGCTCCCCGAGCCGGGCCAATACCGCTGTGCGCTCGGCCCGCCGCTCGTCCGACCAGAGCCTCTTGGCGAGCGCGCCCACCGGGCGCCTGAGCATGTAGTCGAGGTCCGGGCTCCCCCAGACCGTGCGCCGGAACGCGTCCGAGAAGGACGCAGCCCTCTGCAAGACTTCCTGCTGGAGGCGGAGGTAGGCCGCGACGTTCCCTGGGTTGGGATCCAGGACCGCCTTCGCCCGAGCCTCCTCCAGGGCCCGGCGCCTCTCCCGGATGCGTTCCATGGGGCTTTCGGGCTGGGCGGGGGGCTGCTTCGGGGCCCGTGTCTCATCTGCCTCTGCGTCTCCCTCGTCACGGTCGCAGTAGAAATGCCACCCGAGCGACGGCGAAGCGTCCCCGTCCATACCCTGTGGAGGGCCGCACCACGGCCTCCATTCCCGCGCATCGGCGGGCAGCGCCGCCAGGATGCCCAGGAAGCACACGAGGGATAGCGCACTGACGCTGCTCATGGCTGTCCTCATCACTTCTTCCTCTGGTAGAAGTCCCGGATGCGCGTGCGCATCACCGCGCCCGCCTGATCCGCTTCCGGAAGGTCGATGGACGGCTCCCGCGACCCGTCCACAAGGTCCTGGGTGAACTCCGAGAGGTCCACGGCCCCGAAGTCGATGCGTTCCATCTCCCGGACCGTGAAGCCCCGGCAGCTTCCCCAGCCCAGCCCGAGCTGGCTCCGGGCCGCTTCCTGGAGGATGCGTCCGAGCTTGGAGCCGAACACGCACCAGGAGCGTTCCCGGCGGACGCACACCCCCAGCACCCGCCGCGTGCAACGCTTGCCCAGGTAGTGCGTGTTCCCGGCATGGCGCTCCCTGGCCAGGAGGCGCTCCTCCTTCGTGCAGTTCCCGAGGCCCAGGAGCGCGCCGGAGTTCTTGCAGCAGTTCGCGAGTCCTCCCCAGCGGATGCGGCAGGAGCGGCGCTTGCCGTTGAAGAACCGCAGGTTCCCGCGGTTGAACTCGTCTCCGCCCAGCTCGACCACCATGTTGAGGCGGGCCGCGGACTCCACGAACCCGGTGTTGGCACTGGACTCCGCGGTCTCGCAGCCAGCCCCCATGCACCACGACACCGAGCCGCACGGCCCGCCCGACCCGGCATCCCTTACTCCGGCGCCGCAGCCCGTCACAGATCCCGAAGCAAGCCCATCCGCGCTCCAGCGTGGAGACTGCGCATCGCCTTCAATGCCGTCTCCGCGTTGCACGATCGGATCGTCCGCCTCGACCTCCGCCACAGGCCGCGCGGCGGTGCCTTCGATCACCGCGCGGCCGGCCTGGCCGCCGGGATCGGCGGAGTCGGCCAGGACACGGTTCGCCGCCGTTTCCAGCTCGCCGGCGCTCATGCCCCGCTCCGGCAGGTTCGTGCCGGCATAGCCGGGCACGTGAGCGGCAGAGCCCGAGTCCCTCGCAATCGCGCTCGCAGCCGCCCCGCCCGCTTGGCCCAAGGCGCGGGCCGCCGCCTTCGGGTCTTCCGCCTCTGCGGGGTCGTGGGCGAAATGTCCGGCGAGAAGAAGGGTCGCGACGACAGCCTTCATTCCGTAGGAGCAGCTCATGGCAGTTCTCCTCTCAACGCCGCCAGATGGCGGCGCGCCGTCGCGCGGCCCGGCCCGCCCTCGACAGCGACGGCTTCGAGCGCCGCTTCCAGGCCGATGTTGCCGGCGATCCGGTCGTGGGGCGGGGCCGCGTCGGAGACGCAGGCCCGGCTTTCGCAAGGCGGGACCCCGCCCGGGACCACCGCGACCGCGGGGACCGCCGTTATGTCGAACAGGCGGAACAGGCGCGGGTCGATGGCGGCTCCGCTTTCACGGTCCAAATATGCGCCGACGCGCTTCACCGTGGCCCGGAAACCATCCGGAGCCAGTCCCCGCAGCAACAGCGGCGCGCCGATCCGCGCCGCCTCGCGGCTCCACTGCCTCCAGCTCTCCGCCGGCGCCGACAGGCTCATGAAGACGATCACCTCGGGACCGTTGGCGCGGCCGGACAGGCTTGCCAACAAGCGGCCCGCGTGTCCCTCGGCCGGAAGGGGAGCGGACCCGCCGGAGGCATTCTGCCCTGCGCGTTCCATTGCGTGCCGGATCACCGAACGCGACCAATCTTCCAGGTCGCGGCCGCCGTCCGGCTCCGCATTCAGCAGAACCCGGTCCACCACGTGGCGTGCCGCGTCCTGGGGAGTTTCCTCTGCGCGGCCCGTGCCGCGCCAGGCCGTCAAGCCGAGCACGAAGATCAATGACGCGGCTGTTGCGACAGTCTGTTTGCGGTTCATGCCGGCGTCCTCACAAAAGGCAGCAGTTTGCCTTGCGCCAGAGCAAATACCCGAAATTCTCGCCCGCAACGGGAAGCTCTCGGAGCGCCTCCCACAGCACCGAGGACCGTCCCGTCGGGTTGCAGCCCGTGAGCGGCGAGGTGGCGGGCACGGGCTGGGTCATCTGCCAGCGGTACTGGGACTTCTTCATGACCGGCATCGGGTATCGGCCGCAGAGCGCGGCCGGCCCGGAGGTGCCCCAGGCGAGCAGCATCCGGTGCAGGCGGAACACGAGCCGCTGGGCCGCGAGGAGAGACGCCTGGACCCCGCCCACGTGGGCGGCCACGTTCCCTGTCAGGGGATACATGCCGCCCTGACAGCCCGCGCACCAGAAGAGCGGATCAAGCGGCAGCCCGGCGGATGCGGCCGCGCAGTCGGCGGCGCACGCCGCCTGGGCCGGGAGGTCCGCGAACAGCGCGGCCTCCGGGTTCATCAGGAACGACAGCTCGTCGTCCCGCCAGGTCGGATCGAGCTCCGAGACCCAGGCGATGTCCAGGCTTCCTCCTTCGAGGCAGCCGAGATCGAGCAGCGCGCCGATCCAGGACAGCAGCGGGTAGACGTAGTAGTGCGCGTGCCACGTGGACCCCGAAGCCCCGTCGCCGCCCGACGAGGCCGTGCGTCCCCGCCCGGCCGGAAGACCCGGGTCCACGGTCATGCCGCCAAGGTTCGGGAAGCACCAGGGCGCGCGGCTCACGTCGAGGAGCCTCGCCGGCTCCCACACGCCGAGCGAGAGTCCAATGCGGGGGACCGGGCTGCCGCAGAAGCAGATGGGCGATCCGGGATTGGGCGTGTCCGGCGCGCCCGCGGCGCTGCCCATGTTGATCGGCCCGATGGAGATCGGGAACAGACACTCCCAGCACACGTCCGTGACAGGGTTCACGAAACGCCCGGTGCACGACTGGGCGTGCGCGGTTCCGGCGGACAGAACACCGAAGAGAACCAGCGCCGCGGCGATGGTCGTCAAGCGCCTCATGGCCGTCCCTCCGCGTTCGTCGCGTCCGCCTCGTCCTCAAGCGGCACTTCCGTGATCCGAAGCGCCGGTCCTTCGGCCGCGACCACCGACGGGGTGGCGCGGAGCCCGAGCCGCTTCGAGAGCCGGCCGCCCTGGTCGAAGAAGAACGGCCGGCCGTGGACCCGCATGAGGTCCAGCGGACGGCCCGCCACGAGCACGATCCTGGAGGGCCGCTCGTGGCGAAGCGCCCAGGCCACCTCCACGGAACGCGCCCCGTCGATGAAGAGAAGGTCCCGGGTCAGCGGCTGCATGTCGAGCGGGTTCACCCGCGCGCCCCGGGCCGCGATCAGGGTCCCGTCCGCCGCACGGATGTCCCTGTCCAGAATGATGGAAGGAGCGAAGAGCCGCGTGCGGTGAACGCGCGCCGCCTCGATGCCCTCAACGCGTTCCGGGGCCTCGATCCTCTGCCGCGCCCGCTCCACGGCCTCGCGGCGCATGCGGGCCATCTCACCCGAGGCCTCCATCTCTCCAAGCCGAGCTTCTATCTGGATGAGGAGATCGGGCTCGGCCACCGGCCATACCGCGCCACGGATTCCAAGGTCCTTCGCCGAAGCGGGTTGCGCCGCGAGCGTCAGCGCGCAGCCGAGGGCCGCGAACAACAAGCAGGTCTGGAGCTGTTGCCGCGTCACGGCTGCTCCTCCCCGCGTCCGGCCAGAGAACCCTCCAGCCCCAGCCACGGAATGTCCGGCAGCGCCAGGGCGCGGCCGAGGATCTGCTCCCGCGCCACCAGCCCGATCTCCGCGTAGCGGCTGTCGTGGCTGTCCGCATGATCGGCGTGGACGTAATAGCGGTCCGGCGGAATCACCCCCGGCCGGGTGATCTTCAGCGGCCGCCCGTCACGGGCGTGGGTCTTGGCGATGCCCAGGACCTTGCCGTTCACCCGCACACGGCGATTGCCGTCCACCTCCACACGGTCTCCCGGCAGACCGTGCACGGTCTTGAGGTACGGGACCGGAGAACCCACCGCCTCCAGAGGCTCGAACACCACAGATTCCCCGCGCCCGGGCGCGCCAGGGAGCGGCAGCATGAGGTAGCCCCAGGCCCCGTCCGACCAGCTCGCATTGACATGCACGCGCGAGGCAAGGGCGAGCCATACGAGCGTCAGCGCCACCGCCCAGGCAAGAAGCCTGTTGCCGCGTCGCTTCCGGCCTTCCAGGGGGTTGCTCCTCCTCATCGTTCCGCCTCCCGGCTCGCGGGAACATCGTCTTCCCGTGCCGCCGCCCGCATCGTGGCCTTCACCTCAGCCGTGAAGTCCTCCGCGCCCGCGGCGACCGCCCTTGCGGGAAGCAGCACCACCCGGTGACGCGCCGAGGTCCGGACCAGCGCCTCGTCAAGATGCCTGGCCCAGTCGCGAGCGGCCTCCGCCACCTCGTCCCGGCCTTTGCGTTCCCGTGCGGCCTGCGTCACGTATTCCGCGGTCAGTTCGGCCAGCCGCACGCTCGCGATGCGTGGAATCCTCTCCAGGACCATGCGCGCCGTGATGGCCGACACCGCCGCGGCCATGCCCACGGTGAGCACCAAGGCGGCCCCGAGCGTGGAGACCCCGCTCATGGCCGCGCCTCCGCTGTCTTCCACGCCATCTCAGGCTTCATCACCCGTCCCTCCGGCATCGCGTCCGGCCCCAATGTCCGCCGGCCGCGGTTCATCCCGTGAAACGGAGTCACTCCCGTTCCCGGACTCCTCGGCCGAAGGCGCTACGGCGCCGCCTTCCACGCTCGAAGGCCCCCTCAGCTTCTGGAGGCGGTCCAGCCACAGCCTGGCCGCCCTGTCGGGCTCCACGGTCCGTATCCGGCCGGGCAGAGGCGGGAAGGAGACTGCCGAAGCCGCGCCGCCGCGCGCTCCCGGAATATCCCGGTCCTCCGCCGCCTCGGCCATGCGCGAGACGAAACGCAGCAGTTCGGCCTCTTCGGGCGATGGCTTTCCCTGGAGTCCGGCCGCCGCGCGCACGGTCCGGTCCACGGTCTCCCGGAGCCGCTTCAGGCGCTCGGCCCCACGCTGGGAGTCGGCCGCCTCCGCGCCCAGCCATGCGACACTGGCGTTGGCCAGAAGCGCATGGAGCAACACCGTCCGGCTTTCCCCGGCTTCGGGTCCTCCCAAGGCCTCGATGGCCTCGCTCACGAGCACCGCATGGACGGCCAGGGAGTGGAACCGCCGGAGCCGGCCTCCGCGTCGGCAGGTGTTGGCCAGCACGCGGGCCAAGGCCTCGAAGTCCACGGCGTCGGCCGTCAACGACTCCGGGTCCCCCGGCCAGTTGAGAGGCCGTTCTCCAGATCCATCTTCACCCATCGCGGTTCGCAACCGTCCTCGTTTGCCATTCCGTGCGTTCATCGCGTCTCCTTGTGTACGCCGCTCCCGTCACGGCGCGTCGTCTGCCGCCCCGCCCTCGGCGATGCGGTCGATGGCCTGCTCCGTGGTGAGGCCCTCGTCCTTCAGCCGCTCGACCATGGCGAACGCCGGTCCGCGCGAGGAGTAGAGCGCCGTGGACCAGCGGTCGAGCGCCAGCCGCGCCACCCGCCAGCCGTCAGGCCCGTGCAGAAGCAGTTCCGCATGCCGCCCGTCCACGGTGGCGAGGCTCTTGAGCGCCCGCTCCATGCCCGGGTCGCAGTGGATGCGCTTCTCCTGTTTCAGGAGCTCCACGGACTCGTCCTTCTGCGCCAGGAAGATCACCCAGTCCGAGTTCTCCCAGGCGGCGCGGGCCGCGGGATTGGCGTAGTAGTCGTTGACGCTCTGGGTGCCGGTGACCAGCGCGCCGCGGTACTTTCGCGCCCGCCTGGCCGCGCCTTCGAGGAAAGCCTTGCTGTCCTCGCCGGACAGAAGATCCCAGGCCTCGTCGATGACGATGGCCTTGGGCCGGGTGCGCGGGCCGTGGTACATGCGCTGGGTCGCGAGGAAGATGACAAGCATCAGCACCACGCCCTGGAGGTCGCCCCGGCCCTTGAGCTCGGCCAACTCGAACACCGTGAGCGCGGAGTCAAGGGCAGGGGTCTCGCTACCCTCGAAGAGCCGCCCGAAAGCGCCCCCCGGCCGCCACGGTCCGAGCGCCAAGGCCATGTCCGACGCCCGCCGGTCGCCGGCCGTTTCGAGCTTTCGCTGCACGGCGCCCAGGTCGGCGCCGTTCCCGGCCTCCTCCCAGGCGGCCGCGGTGGCCTCGTCGATGAGCGCCGCCTCGATGTCGTCGATGCGCCCGCGCCGGCGGCACATGCGCCCGATCACGGCTGCCAGCATCGCAAAACACTCCTCGCGGTAGTCGCTGTCCCGGTTTGCCGCCTCCGCGTCGATCATGGCGAAGGGGTTCAGCCGGGCGGGGTCCTTGCCGAAGGCGATGAAGGCCCCGCCCAGGGCCTCGGCCGTGTGCTGGAAGGAACGGCCATCGTCTATCACCACGGCCTCGCCGCCCGCGCCCGCGATCCCCGAGACCAGTTCCTGCATGAGCACCGACTTGCCGGACCCGGACTTGCCGGTCACCGCCACGTTGTAGTTGCCGGCCTCGTTGGCGAAGGGCGACCAGCACGCGGGCTGGCCCCGCCTGCCGATGAGCAACAGGGCCGGAGGCGCATCGCGCAGAGCTTCCTGGCCCCGCCACTCCCCGTGCACGGGAGCGAGGTTCACGACCGACGAGGTGAGAAGGGTCTTCATCCGCCCCATCCTGGCCAGGTCCGAGTCGAGCCCGCCGGCGGGGACCATGGGCAGGCACGAGAGCCAGGCCGGAAGATGCGCGTAGCGCTCCGCTCCCAGGCGCCAGCCCTGGCCGTGGTAGATGGCCCGCACCGCCTGCTCGGCCTCGTCGATCCCGTCCAGGGGCGCGTAGACCGCGATCATGCAGCAGGCCCTGACCAGGCGCTCGCCCTCCTTGAGCCGCTCGGTGACGAAGCGCCAGTCCCGGGCCTTCTCCGGAAGGCCCGGCAGGTAGCGCGCGATCCCCGTGCCCGCCTGCTGCGTCGCCCGGGCTGATTTCAGGAAGGCGCGCTCGCCGTCCGCGGCATCGCCCATCATCACGGTGAGAGATGTCAGCACCGGGGTGCCTGGCTGAAGGAAGTCCCTGTGGAAGTCGCCGATGAGGGCGTTGCCGCGCCAGCCCGGCCACACCTCCGGGAACGACCGCGCCGAGAGCACCCGCACCGCCACGTCCGTCCCGTCCGGGTGGTGGAACACCAGGCCCGCGGGGGCCACCGAAAGGGCGCGGCCCGGCGCGGCGCACTGGAGGTGGATCGGGTCCCGGGGCGACCAGCGCCGGCGGGGCCGGTCGAGTTCCCCGTCGTGCTTCCCCTCGGGATCCGGAGCGGTGAGCTCGGCAGCGAGCGAAAGCAGCGTGTCCGGGTCCACCCGCCTCGCCTCGGCCCCGGCCGAGGCGAGCGTCCCCTCGAGAGCCCGGCGAAAACCCCCGAGCGCGGTCTCGGCCGCGGGTCCCGGCCCGCCCGCGAGGCACGCCGCCAGGAACACCCGGCAGTCCCTGAGCGTGAACGGAGGGCCGCCCGCGTGGAGCGGGCGCCACCCCGCGTGCGCGAAGAGCGCCCGGCGCCGCGCCGCCATACCCGCCTGCACGCCGCCCGTGCGATGCCGCGGCTCGGCCCAGTTCCGGATCGCCGCCCCGTAGCGCGGACTCGTCCAGTGGATCACCTGCACCACCGAGCGCTCCGGAGCGGCGTCGGCCAGCGTGCCCGCCAGCGCCTCCAGGGTTCCCTCGTCGATGCCCACGAAGGGCGGGAGCTCCAGCAGGAAGCCGCAGCTCCCCTCGTTCAGGTAGAGATCGCTCCCCTCGTCCCACGCCCGCCAGGGAAGGAGGTCCACGAGCGGAGAGGGCAGGGCCGGGAGCGTCCAGGGCTGGAGCGCGTCCGGTCCCGCGAGCAGGTCCCTGAGCCGCTCGATCACCGGAGCCTCCAGCGCGACGGCTCCAGCACCGCCCGCACCCAGTGGCCCTCGCGGTAGACCCCGTCCGAGTCCACGAACGGAGCGATCCAGATGCGCGCGATCCGCTCCCTTGTCCGGAGATCCTCACTGACCGGATCCGGGGCTTCCTCGCTCGCTGAAACCGGCTCCGGCTCGGCAACAGCCGTGGTGCCGCCAGGCCCAGCGAGGCCGCCCAGCCACTTCGTCAGCCAGGCGAGAGGATCGCAGCCCCCGGCGCACTCACCGCCAAGGCGGTCGGCATCGTCCACTTCCAACTGTCCCGGCAATGCCGGGACCGCGGCCTCCCGGGCCTTCTCCGCCTTTTTCACCGCGGGATCGGCCTCCGCCACGCTCGCGCACGCCGCGCCCTGCGCTACCGGACACTGCCAGGCGTCGCCCACGTGCGTGGCCGAGCAACCGCCCAGGACCAGCGCCGCCGCAAGGAGTGCTGGGACCGCCTGCCCGACTCCGGCTCTTCGCCAATGGATCGTCGCTTGTGTTCTCATGATCCGCCCGCCTTCCCGTTGTCGTTCCCGCTCCCGATGTCCCCGCGCCCGTCCAGCCGGGCGCCCTCCATGAACACCACCGTCACCCGCGTTCCCGTCTGCAACTGGATCACCGGCTGGTACTGCTCGGCCCGGCGGATCAGGTAGTCGGCGACTCTGCGGCCTGCCGAGCCCGCCCCTGCGCCCAGGCCCGCCCGGCCCACGTCCACGAGGCTCGCGCCGCTCGCGGCTCCGTCCCCGCCCGGGCTCGCCGCCCCGGGCTGGAGCAGGTTGGCCGCGGACTCCCCCGCGCCCGAGACGAGGCCCGCAAGGAACGCCTTCTCGATCAAGGCCCCCTCCCGGCTCACCACCGGACCCCTCACTCCCGCCTTGCCGCTTCCGGCCACGAACCCCGCCACCTCCGTCTCGATCACGGTCCCAGGCTCGGGTCCGGCGCACGTCAGGGTTCTCAACCGCACGTAGACCTTCTCCGAGGAGAGGTCTCCGTAGGCGGCGCCCGTGAGCGTGCAGCCCGCCACGTCCGCCTCGAGCGCCTCGCCGCCCTCGGCGGCGCTCCGGGCCCGGCTGGTGAGCCGCAGCAGCACCGGCCGGGGATCGCCCTGCGAGCTCACGCCCGCCGAGGCGTCCACTCCGGCCAGCACCACGGCGTCCGCATGGGAGCCCGCCGGGAGCCAGTACTCCAGAGGGCGCGGTCCGCCGGCGGCAGCACCCGCGGGCGAACCCGCCCGGTCTTCGAACTCCCGGATCATCGGTCCGGCCGGCGTGTCCTCTGCGCCCCGGGCTTCGGCGGACGCACGGCCTGAAGCCGAACGCCCTGCGCCGAGGAAATCCCCCGCGCCCGCCCGGCCGTCCTCAACCAGCGCGTCGGCCGGGGATTCGAGCCGGCGCGTCAACGCCTCCATGATCGCCGCCTGTTGGTCGATTATCGCCCGGGCATCGTCGGCGTCGCGCTTGAGGCGCGCCCTGAGCCGCGCGTTCTCTTCCTCGAACCGACGCCCTTGCGTCTCCGCCTCCCGAAGACGCGCCTCCAACTGGCCGATCCGGGCCTCGGAGCGGCGCACCCAGCTCGCCTCCGCGGTCCCGTCCCCCACAAGCTCCGCATCGATCCCGCCCGAAGGCGCCGGCCCCTTGCCGCCGCCGGCCGAGATCCATACCGCGAACACCATCAGCCCTGCCGCCGCGAGCCCCGAGAACAGGAGCAACTGCCGCTGGCGCGCGCGCCGGGTCTCCGGGTCCATCCGCGTCTTCTCCCCGCCGGTCATGGATTCCTCCCCACCGAGCCGGCCCCGAAGGCATCCGCCACCGCCACCACAAGCCGCCCGCCCGCAGGACCGCTTCCCGGCGGTCCCACCCAGACCGCGGCCGTGTCTGCCGCATGACGGCCCGCCAGGTCCTCGGCATCCGAATCCGATCCCGCCTCCGCTTCCAGAACCCGCGCCGTGAACCGGGGCCCGCGCCAGATCTCCATGAGCCGAAGGCCGTCCGCGTCGGGTTTTCCGCCCGCCGCCTCGATCGCGTACCGTGGAAGCGGCTCGCGGCACGCCACTGCGCCGACCAGGGCCGCCAGCATCCCCACGCGCCCATCGCCCGCTTCGGCGAGGTCGGCCTGCGTTGCCGTGGCCCCGTTGCGGATCAGGATCTGGGCCGAGCCGCGGTCCGCCACCTTGAGCGCCAGCCGGTAGGTGAAGCCCGCGGCCGTCCCGACGAAGAACGTGAGCGGCTCGGGGTAGGAGACCCCGCCAGGGAAACCGCCCGGGACGTCAGCGGGACGCAGGTAGACGTCTCCGCGCGCCGCGTCGTGCTCCACCACGAAGCCGTCGGGTCCACGGATGATGCGCGCGATCCGGTCGCCCGCGAGCGCAATGCGGCTCACCGCCCGGTCCGAGATCTCCGCTTCGAGCTCTGCGTGGTCCACGGCGTCCAGGACCTGCATCGCCGGCGCCGGAGCGGGCATGCAGGAAAGCAGCGCCGCCCATGCGAACGCCGGAATCGGCGCACGCCGAAATGCCCTCCCGGCCCGGCCCGCAACCCTTCTCACCGCACTCCGTCTTGCCTTCGTTCGTTTCATTTCCCATCCTCCAGTTCCTCGAAACGCAGAAGCCCTATCCGTCCCGCGTCCACACGGAACGCCATCCGGTAGCGCTTCCGCTCCCGCGACACGGGCTCGCGTCCGATCCAGGCCGCAAGCTCCCCGGTCACCGTGACCGTCAACCTCCCGGCGTCCGCCTCGATCCGCTCGGGATAGAACGCCGTCGCCAGGTCCCGCCGCTCCATGCGCCCGGCCTCGGCCGCCACCCATGCGCCTATGGCGCCCCGCGCCGAGGCGTGGCTCAGCCGCGCCGCGGCCTCCCGAACGTGCTCCGAGTTCTCCGGTGTGAGCGTCAGCAGCGTCACCGCCACGGTGCGTCCCATGTCCTCCAGGTAGCGGACCCCGGCCCGGCTCGTTCCCACTTCCCACGAAGGCCCCGCGACCGCCGGGACCAGCACCGTCATGCGCTCCACCGAGGCCAGGCCAAGACTCAATCCCAGGTTGGCCAGGAGCGAGAGCCCCAGCAGCACGGCCAGGGCCGCGCGACCGTCCCGCACCCGCCGGTGCTCCGCTTCCAGCAATTCCCGTCTCATCCAGGCCTCCTCACCCGATGAACCGGCGCAGGTGGCTCGGGGGCGCGGCCTTCATTCCCGACGCGAAGGACGGCAGGAACCAGTAGAGCGCGCAGAGCGCCATGTCCGCCCCTCCGCCCCGTTTCGCCCGGCGGAGCAGCGCCCACGCCCCGAGACCGGCCAAAAGCCCGGTCACGAACGCGTTGGCAGCCAGTCCCAGGACCGCGGGCCCCAGAAGCGCCGCCGCCTCGTCCAGCGTCCAGAAGAGCCAACGCTCGGGATCGTCCAGGCGCGAGGGGATCGTGTGCCGGGCCAAGTCGCTCATCCGCCGGCCTCATATGATCGCCGTGCCCACGAGGCCCGTGACGATGCCCGTGCCCGCCCCGGCCGCGATGCCCACCCCGACCGCGCCCGCCAGTTGCGCGGCGTTGAAACGCATCACCGAGCCCACCAGCGCGGCTCCCACCGCGAGCGCCGCCGCCAACTGCCCGCCCGTACCCGAGACGATGCCGGTCACCGTGCCCAGCGGCCCGGCGAAGGTCGTGTCCGTCGTGGCCCACGCAGGGTCCACGCTCAAAACCGTCCATGCCAAAGCCAGGAGCGTCCATCCTGTCAGTGAATAAGTCCTCATGGCCTCCCCTCCCGTCCGGCGGTCCCGTCGTCCGAGGTCGAGAGCCGCCGCCGGGCCGAGGCCCAGTCGTCCAGGTCCTCGGCCAAGTATCGCACCCGGCCCCCGAACCGGTGGAACGCCGGCCCGTCGCCGCTCACCCGGTAGCGGTCCAGCGTCCGCGGCGAAAGTCCCAGCCATTCGGCCGCCTCCCGCGTGCTCAGATACTTCCTGCCGTTCCCGTTCATGAGTCTTCCTCCTTCCCTTTCCGTATCAGCTCCGCCCCCGGCGGGCGGGAGCGGAGCATCAGTGGATGAGCCGGGCCTCATGGCCTCGGCAAGATCGCGCTTGTCCTCGATCCCGGCGCGCATGGCGCCGGTCTGTTCCACGCCCGCATGGGCCGCCATCCAGGCCCGGACCCGATCCACCGTCCCGAGCCGGGGCGACGCCCCCCGGCGGAGCCGGCCCACGAAGGACCGGTTGCCCGCCGCCTCCGCGCCCAGCACCGAGGCCGTGGCGCCCGTCTCCTCCAGGAACGCCTCCACCTCGCGCCGGAAACCCGGCCCCACCGGCGCAAAACCCATGTACGCCAGGACACGGTCCGCCGTGGCCAGCCGCACCGAGCGTCCGCGCGCCTGTGAGAACACGAAATCCGGGTCTCCCAGGGCTTCGGCTCCGAAGCGCCGCGCGCTCATTCCGTGGCGCTCCAGGAAGGCCGCAACCAGGCGCCGCAGAAGGTCGTCCAGGGGGGTGTCGGGATGGAGGTCAAGCGCTGCCATGGGCCTCAACATAGGGCAGAAAATCGCGCTTGACAATAGGCTTTTGTAGTGTGTAGCCTACAGAAAACGGCAATGGCGCGTAGCCATGCTCTTGTATGCGCTACGATATGGCAAGTTTTTTCGAATTTTTCCGGCGGCTGCCCAATGAAAGGAAAAGGGATGGACTCGGACGACACGGTTCGGAGGGAGGCGGTCCGGCGCGACCCGGTCCGGCTGAGGCTCAAGGACCTGCTTCGCCAAAACGATCTCGCCCTTAGGGCCGCGTCCCTGGCCATCGGCCGCAACGGGACCTACCTCCAGCAGTACGTGGACCGGGGCATCCCTGCCGTCCTCGGCTACCGCGACAGCGAGACCCTGGCCGAAATGCTCGGCTGCGACCCTTCGGAACTGCGCCACGAGATGGCGCCGAAACGGAGGCCCGTGAAGCGCAGGCCGCCCCAGACGTTGGCCGCGCTCCCCGGAGCGCCGCTCGTGGCGGTCCCGGAGGTCACGGTGGAGGTTGCCGCCGGGGCCGGTGCTTCGGCCCAGGAGTTCGTCTCCGAGACGGCCCTGTGGCACTGGCCGGAGAACATGATCCGCCACGAGGCCGGCGCCGAGCCCGAGAACCTCCGCATCCTGAGGGTCCGGGGCAACTCCATGGAGCCCGAGTTGCGCGACGGCGACCGGATCGTGGTCGACGTCTCCCGCAGGCTCCCGGCCACCGGCGAGACCTTCGTGCTATGGGACGGCATCGGGCTGGTAGTCAAGCACGTGGAGGTGGTGCGCGGCGACGCCGTGGATGACGACGAGCCACCCCGCCTGAGACTCATCTCCGCCAACCCCGACTATGCCCCCTACACCTGCCTCGCACAGGACGCCCACATCCTCGGCAAGGTCTTGTGGGCTGTGAGGAGGACGTGACCTTTCGACCTTCCTCGAACGACCGGAGTCTTGAGCGAAGACTTCCGGATCGATAGGATGTCGCCCGGCCGGACCGAAACAGCCCGGAAAGTCATCCACCCTCAGGACTACCCCACGCTGCCTTCGCGCGGAAGCAGGAAGTTCGGACGGTACCCTTTCGACGGAACCATGCGGCTTGCGGACCGGAACGAACCCCAACCAGCCCTCGACGCGGATGCTCAAGCAGCATGGAATCATCCTGACCCCACCCCGTCAATGGCATACATGGTCCGCTCCACGTGTCAAGGTGCCGTTTCCGTAAACGGGGCAGGTCAGTTGCAGGCATATATCCGGCCTCTGGATGGGAGCGTCCGCTCCCGGGCCCTGATGGATTTCGCACACACCAGCCTCAACAACCGAGCGGTCTCGAAGACCTCACCATTGACCAGGCTCTGGGCGTGTCGGGTCGACCTGTCTGCCATCACTTCCACTTCACCTTGCGCAACTTGGAGAATGGGGCTGCCAGATTTCATGCGGTTGTCGGTTCTGCAGAGGAGTAGCGCTAGTTCCGCATCCGTCGTCTTTGTGGGCACTGCAAAGGGTTGGCCTGGGCCGCGGCGCGACTGTGAAACGTCCTGAGTTGGCGCATTCGGCCAGAAATACTGGCCGGAAGTCCGCTTCCGGCCATGGGTGCCATTCAGCCGATGCGAACACCGAGTCACCCGAAGGGCCGGAGCGAAGCGCCTTGACTCGGTGTGAGCATCGGCTATCTCCTTCATGCGGCCTTCTCGGCATGTCGGATGTCGAACGTCGCCCGCGCGCCAGCACCGCCCACGCCGTCCGTGCGTTCTTGTTCGCCAACGCCACCGCCGCGACGTTTCGGCCGCGACGCTGCTCAAGGACGAGCGCCCAGCGGCTGCGTTCGTCGGTGCGCCTCCACGCGTAGCGTAGTGAGGAGCACGCGCCATGGATCAGCAGCGTCTGCAGGTACCGGTCTCCTCGCTTGCTGATACCCAACAGCGTCGGACGGCCGCTCGTCGAGCGCTGACGCGGTACCAGGCCCAGCCACGCAGCCATCTCTCGGCCGTTGCGGAACTCCGCGGCGTCACCCACCGCCGCCACCAGCGCGGTCGCCGTCTGCAACCCGACACCCGGGATCGCCATCAGCCTCTGGCACGCCTCCAGTCGCTGCGCCGTGGCCGCAACCTGTGTGTCGAACAGCTTCACCCGTTCATCCAGACGCCCGAGTTCCTCACCAAGATCCCGCAACAGCGCTCGCCCCTCCAGCGGCAGCTCGTTCTCCGCATCCTCCAAAACCTCCGCAAGCTGCCGCAGCACCGCTCTCACCCCCTTCGGCGACTCGATGCCGTACTCCAGCAGGAACCCCGTGATCTGGTTGCATTGCCCGGTGCGGTTGCGCACCGCCATCTGCCGCGCTCGGTGCAACTGCTGGATGTGTCCCTGCGCCACCGACTTCACCCCCACGAACCGCATCGTCGGTCGCCCAGACGCCTCGGCGATACCGTCCGCGTCGTTGACGTCGTTCTTGTTCGACTTCACATAAGGGGCGACGAACTGAGGACTCATCAGCACTGCTCGGTGCCCCAGCCGCATAGCCAGCCGGCCCCAGTGGTGCGCGCTCCCGCACGCCTCCATCGCCACCACACACCCCCTCGGCAGTTGCGCCGTCCCCCAGGACTTTTACTTCCGGGCTTCCAGGTCGCAGGGTCGCCCCATGCGCCTGCCGGATATAACTACGGCGCCAAACTGAGAATTGCGCCGGCGGGACTTTCACCCGCTAGTACCGCAACTAGTCTCGCTGCACCCTTACCGTGCACTTCTCGCCAAAGATCAGAGACGTCGATGTTCCTGGTGCTGGAGAGCCTTTAGGCGGCGGATGCCTTTTTCTGTCAGGCGCCCAAAGCAATAAGTGTCGTAGGAGCGGCCGAATTCCCTCCAGTACAGGGGATAGTCGAAGTACGCCCAACACGCGCGAATGCACTCGTCGATCTGTGCGGCCGAGGCGTCGGGGATGTGTTCGAGGTGCTTGAGCGGGTTGATGATAATGCCTCCCTTTGCACTGCGTTCGTGGACATAAGAGAGGACAGCTAGCTCGACCTGGATGTTGTCAGCCATCGGTTCTTGCAGCGCCGTGAAGGCCGCCTCGGGTGTTTTCATAGGTTCCGCGCGTTAGTCTCAGGTCCGCTCGATGATGCAAAGAATGTTCCTTTCCATCAGTTGCTCGCCGGGGGGAGCAACAACTAACTCATTGGTTGCCGAATGAACCCACGTACACTGCTGTCCCACAGATTTCAGGCGAGGGGGAGTTGGAGTTGAGGAGGCGGGTC
>JAPPNE010000063.1:0-9834 GCA_028818775.1 Deltaproteobacteria bacterium
TGCTGCCTCCGCCTCGCGGACGTCGATCTTGCCAGTCACTACATCCGCAATCAGAAGGGTACGGTATTCGTGGAGGAGGGAAAGCTTTGCCCGAACACCCTCCACCGCACCGTTGATGGCCTTTTCGGCATCCCTGATCACCTTCACGATGCACTGTTGCTCGTCCCGCGGCGGTATCAGAACCCTCCAAGACCGAATGTGATGATGGGCAATCTTCGGCATTGTTGCACTTGATCCGCGGGCATCACGCTCGATTTGCCTTCGGCCCAGGGCGCTGAGTAGCTGGAACATTAGGAGTCTTCGCTCAAGGATCGCAGGTTTAGGAGTCAAGCGGTAGATTAGGTCGCTGATCACGGTCTTCGGTCTTGCTCCCTCGACTATGCAAACATCGCCCACAAGGTCACGTGTGTTCGATCGAGTCAACAGAAGATCTCCGTTCTCGATCTCTATTCCTTCAGGGATCTTTGCAGAGATAGGAATCGGCTTGATCGCGGTAGAGTCGAACATACCACGCTTAACGGACGACAAGGCGAGCACTGCCCATTGATTTGGCTGTATCTCGCCTTCGGCCGCAGTAGGACTCCATCCTTGAGCGATATGGCGCAGACAACGGCCTAAAGGTGCTTCACCCCAATCCGCCGGCACCTCCCCCAGCCACTCGACGCCAGACGGTTTGTAGGCCGGGTAGGGTTTGCCCGTCCGGACGTCGATCCGGCCTGTGCCCGCCTCGTGGATGAGGGCCTGCTTTTGCTCCTCCAGCAACGCGATCAGCTTCTCCCTGGCCCGGATGTAGCGCTGGATACGACGGTCGGCGTGGTCGAGGAAAAGGACGATGGCAGCCTGTTCGGCGAGCGGTGGTTGCACAACCTTCATGCTTCCGATGAAGGTCCAGTCAGCCCGCGGCATCTTGGCGCCGAAGGTAGAAGCGTCGACAGTGTCTATGATCGGCTTTGCTCGTAACAGTCGTTCCAGGAAACCGGTATCGAACGTAGTATCGCGCGGGCGAAGAACAAGAAATTCACCAACGCATAGGCCACCCGTCGTCGGCCGAGTTACCTTGGCCAAGTAGGGGCGAAGCTTTCCGAACAGAACATCTCCCGGTGCGAAGCGTTTCAGTTGACTGTCGGGACCAACGTCAGGAGGGGCCCCGTTGAGCTGACCAGTCCAACTCTCGACATGCTCCAGAGCCACGTACAAGTCTTTCCCTCGTCGCTCCGTTCCTGGCTCAACAACGTTTGTCACTGACGACTTCAGGCGTTCCGTAGTCCAATGCGCTGGCACCTCTCCCAGCCACGGGACGCCGGAATCCTGATAGACAGGATAAGGTTTGAGGTTGTGGATCATGACCCCCTGCTATCCCCGATGATTTCGTCGAGCAACCCTTCCGTCTCCCTCTCCAGCGCCAGGATGTCGGCGCGGATCTCCTTCAGCGTCCGCATGGGCTGTGGCTTGTAGAAATAGCGGTTGAAGCTGATCTCGTAGCCGATCTTCACGTTGTCCGGCTGGTACCAAGCGTCAGGGGCGTAGGGCAGAACCTCGCGGCGGAGGAACCCTTCGATGCCGCCAGCTTCCTGCAAGGGGATCTGCTCGGTATCGCGCAGGTCGGTGTCCGGCTCGTACTCCACCACCGCAGACCTGCCACCCACCGTCGCCTCGAACAGTCCGCGCAAAGGGTCCGCCTCCGTGCCCTTCTTGAGTATCCGCCTGATCACCGGCGGCGAGTTCTCGTTGCGCGTGCCGTGATCCCTCAACCTCTTGACGTCGGCGCCTCCGTAGGCGCGATTCGGGTCCGCCTCCTCGATGCGGAGCGGCCGCTCCACCGTCACCTTCCAGTAGCCGAAGGCGGCGTTGTCGAAGATCCTGCTCTGGTCGTTCTCCTCGAAAGCGAGGAAGGTATCGCAGATGCGGGTGATGTCGTCCTCGCCCATCTCGCAGTTCTTCTTGCCCAGGTTCCTGCCCAACGGACGGTGCCAACCGGTCGCGTCGATCAACTGCACCCGGCCGCGCCGGTGCGGCGGCTTGCGGTTGGTGAGCACCCAGACGTAGGTGGCGATGCCCGTGTTGTAGAACATGTTGAGCGGCAGGGCGACGATCGCCTCCAGCCAGTCGTTCTCGATGATCCAGCGCCGGATGTTGCTCTCGCCCTGGCCGGCCTCGCCGGTGAACAGCGAACTGCCGTTGTGCACCTCGGCAATGCGGCTGCCGAGCGGCGTGTGCTGCTTCATCTTCGACAGCATGTTGGCAAGGAACAACATCTGACCGTCGCTGGAACGGGTGACCAGGGAGAACTCCGGGTCGCCGTGATGCTCGATCAGGAAGCGCGGGTCCCGCATCCCCTTCCTGCCGCCCTTGCGCTCCAATTCGGTCTTCCAGCTCTTGCCGTACGGCGGATTCGAGAGCATGAAGTCGAACTCGCGCGACGGAAACGCATCGTTGGCCAGCGTCGAATGCTCCGGACCGCCCACGATGTTGTCGGCGGCCTCGCCCTCCCCCTTGAGCAAGAGGTCGGCCTTGCAGATCGCGTAGGTCTCGGCGTTGATCTCCTGTCCGTAGAGATGGGTAGAGACCTGCTTGCCGTGCTCGGCCGCTCGCAGACGGCCGCGGTCTCGGCGGCGAAGGCGACGCTCCGGGAGGCCCTGGAGAATGGCCGCGGACTCTTCGAGAAGCCCCGGACGCGCGAGCTCTCGGGGATCGAGGTGGGGTACCGGAAGCAGCCGGGGCGCGTCGACGTGCCCGACGCCGGCGCCACCATCGCGCGGATCCGCGCCAAGCATCCGCACCTGGCGCCGTCGCTCATCAACGTCCGGGAGTCCCTCGACAAGGCGGCCGCGCGCAAGGTCGACGCGAAGACCTTGGCCGCGGTGGGCGTGGCGATCGTGGACGTCGACGACGAAATCGTGATCCGCGGCGCGGGCGGCGATATCGACAAGCTCGTGGCCGCGCTGATGGACGACGTGAGGGAGGAAGCCGATGACGCCGCCTGATGCGAAACAGGTCATCCCCCTGCGGAGCGAGCGGTGGACGAAGCTGGTTCGCGCCGTGCACGCCCGGCGCCGGCAACTGGATCTGGACGAGGATCGGTACCGCGACGCGATCGAGCGGGCGACCGGCAAGCGGTCGTGCAGCGATCTCGGCACCGTGGGCCTGGGCGCTGTGCTGATAGAGCTCGGGAAGCTCCGTCCCTCGTCGGTCCTGCCGGACGCGCCCGGGGCCTCGAAGCTCCGGGCGCTCTGGATAGCGGGCTGGCACCTGGGCGTCGTGCAGGACCGCCGGGACTCCGCCCTGGCGGCGTTCGTGCGCAGGGAATGCGGTGTCGATGCGGCGGGATGGGCGACGGCGCGCGACCTGGGGAAGGCCATCGACCGGCTGAAGGCATGGCTGAGGCGCGAGGCCGGGGTTAAGTGGCCCCAGCGCGACAGGACCAACAGGGAGCGCGGTCGCGGCGAGGCGATGGCGGTGCTCGAGGCTCAGCACCGCGCGCTGGGGCTGGATCCGCCGGCGCTCACCACGATCGAGACCGTGAACCTGGTGATCGCCGCCCTGGGCCAGGCGGTGCGCGACCTCAAGTCCGGACACGAGGACCGCGGGTGAGCTGCATCGTGATCAAGTGCCCGGTCTGCGGCCAACCCCGTTCGGGTGCAGTGCAGCGGGACCCCATCGGACGAAGCCGTCAAGGAGATAGCGTCATTCGTCGCCGAGCTGCATCACCCATCGCAGGGGTCCGCGTGACGGGGTCCGCCTGGCCCGGCATCCTTGGCGCAGTGGCGGCGTCCCTCGGGGACGATGCCGCCATGGACACGGCCGAACGACTCAGCGGCGCCACGATCTACGTCCCCAGCGGCATCCCTGAAGATCATTGGCTGATCGGATACCTGGGCCGGGAGGTCGCCGAGACGCTGGCCCGGATATGCGGCGGAGAGAACGTCTACATCCCCTGCGCGCGGACCATGCGCGCGATCCTCCTCCATCAAAGGGGCCTGACCATTCCTCAGATAGCGGCCTGCGTGGGCTCCACCCAATACTCGGTGCGCCGCATTCTAAGACATTTGTCACCTGAACGTCAGCGCTGATTTAGGCTAACATGGCCGCCCTATGTGGGAGGTCATCGCCGAGGCCGTGGGATGGATACTCGGCGTAGTCGGCGCCGTCGCCGGGGCGGGCATCATCTTGGTGTTGCGAACGCTGCGGGAAGCCGAACGGGACATCCAGTCGCTGAAGCATCTGGTGGCGGATATCCCGGAACTCCGCCGCGAGCAAGAACGCCAGAGGGTCGAGCTGGCCAGAGAGCAGACGGTCCGGCAGGAGATGGTGCCGTTCGTGAGCCGCAGCCTCGGCTCCATCGAACGGCACAGCGAAGCGATCGCGCGACTGGAGGAGCGTACGAAGGAGAACCAATGTCCCTAGATCGGATCTCGTTGCCGACTGCCCGATGGGATGCGTTGCGCACCGTGCGAGTTGCGGGCTACCTCGGCGCTACGGAATCGATGGTCCATGACGTACTGGTCGTTCAGTACCCCACCCTTGACAACCGGTGCGTGCGCAACATCATGCATTACCTGGAGGCGCGCGGGCTGGTCACGATTCAACGCTCCGAGACGGAGCCGTGGCGCATGTTCATCGCCCGATACGGCTACGACGTCTGCGATTATGTGGTGGAGTGCGATCCCGGGATCAGGAGACCGCCGCCTGGGCCATGAAGCGCAACGCCGTAACGCTATTGCCCGAGCCCCTGCGCCGGGAGTTGGACCAACGGATCGTGTCCGGCAGATTCTCGGGCTACTCCGACTTCGCCGCGTGGCTGGCCGAAGAGGGGTTCGAAATCAGCAAGTCGGCGGTCCACCGGTACGGCCAGGCGCTGGAGCGCCGCATCGAGGCCGTGCGCCTGGCCACCGAGCAGGCCGAAGCCCTGGTGGCCGCGGCCCCTGACGACATGGGCGCGGTCGCGGATGCGATCCTGCGGCTCAGCCAGCAGAAGATCCTGGACGTGCTCATAGCCTCGGAGAGCGGAGACCTCAAGGAAATCGCCTCGGCCTGCCGCGCGGCCGCGGACACGGCCCGGGCCGGCACGATGGTGCGCCAGGAGCGCCGCCGCGCGGTCAAGGACGCGGCGGATGCCGCGACTGGAGCCGCCCGCAAGAAAGGCGTCCCGGCGGATGCGGTCGCCGCGATCCGCGAGGCCATCGAGGGGGCGGGCGAGGCGGCATGAACCGCGAGCTGCTACCCTACCAGTCGCGCTGGGTGCAGGACCGCTCCGGCATCAAGGTGATCCAGAAGTCGCGCCGGATCGGCCTCTCGTGGGCGGAGGCCTACGACAGCGTGCTTCACGCCGCGGCGGGCGCCGGGAACGTCTACTACCAGTCCTACAACAAGGACATGACCCGCTCCTTCATAGACGACTGCGAGGGGTGGGCGAAGGTCCTGGAGATCGGGGCCGCGGCGGTGGGCGAGACCCTGATAGACCTGGACGCCAAGGACTCGGTCCTGGCCTACTGCGTCAACTTCCCGTCCGGCAAGCAGATACTCGCCATGCCGTCGAGCCCTCGCGTCTTCCGGAGCAAGGGCCGTGCGGGGGACCGGGCGATCATAGACGAGGCCGCGTTTGTCGACGATCTGGAGGCCTCGCTCAAGGCCGCCATGGCCTTCCGCATGTGGCGCGGCGACGTCCACGTTCTCTCTACCCACCACGGCGAGGGGTCGTCCTTCAACCAATTGGTCCGGGAGGTGTCGGACGGCACCCGCATGGGCAGCCTGCACACGGTCACCTTCCGCCATGCCCTCGACGAGGGGTTCTACCGGCGCATCTGCGAGGTGAATGGGGAGGAGTGGACCGACGAGGGCGAAGCGGCCTATGAGCAGGAGGTCCGGGCTGAATACGGCGCCGACGCGGAGGAGGAGCTCGACTGCATTCCCTCGGCCGCCGGCGGATCGTGGCTCTCGTGGGATCAGATCCGGGCCGTGGAGCATCCCGACGCCGGCAGGCCGGACCTCTACCGGGGCGGCCTCACCTTCATCGGCAACGACATCGCCAGGCGCAAGCACCTGTGGGTGGCGTGGGTGCTCGAGGTCGTGGGAGACGTCGTCTGGACGCGCGAGGTATCGGAGCTGCGCAACGCGAGCTTCAGCGAGCAGGACGGCGAGCTCGACCGGCTGGTGAAGCGGTACCGGCCCGTGCTGGTATCCATGGATCAGACCGGCATGGGCGAGAAGCCTGTCGAGGACGCCAGGAGGCGGTACGGGGAGAGCCGCGTGGAGGGCGTGCTGCTCACCTCCCCCCGGCGCCTGGGCGTGGCGATCGCGCTCAAGGAGCGCTGCGAAGACCGCCGTCTCCGCATCCCGTCCGACAACGCGATCCGGGGCGACTTCCACTCCATCCGCAAGGAACCCGGGGCCACGGGCGGCCCGCGCCTGGTGGCCGACGATGACGGCGAGAGCCACGCCGACCGTTTCTGGGCCGCGGCCCTGGCCTGCGCCGCGGCGGCCATGCCGCGCGGCCCCGTGGAGGGGCGCGCCACGGATGCGCCCGTGAGCGAGGGTTTCGAGCGCGGAGGCGGCCGCGTCGAGGTCGACGCCGGGCTGGGCGTGGTGCGGCCCGCGTCCCATGACCTGAGGTACATGTGATGGCGAAGCCCCGCAGGCCGATCGTGGAGGAGGTGGCGCCCAGCGCCGTGGCGGGCCTGATCGCGCTGTGGATCTCCGAGCTCCCCCTCGATCCCCGCTACTCCAACGTCCGGTACGCGCAGACCTACCGGTACGAGGAGACCGCCCTCCACCTCTACCGCGAGACCCTGAGGGACGATCGGTGCCACAGCGCCCTCAACCAGCGGATCGATGCGGTGGTGGCCCACCCATGGATGGTGGAGCCCGGCGGCGACAGGCTGCGGGACCGGCGGGCGGCCGAGGATGTCAAGCGGCAGCTGGCGTCCATCCACTTCAAGCGCATCTGCAGGCAGCTTCTCCACTACAACTGGTACGGCTACGCCATAGGCGAGGCGATATGGGCCAGGGAGGCGGGGAAGGTGCGGCTGCACGACCTGAGAATCCGCGCTCCCGAGCGGTTCCGGTGGGGACCGGACGGCGAGTTGCTTCTCCGCTCCCGCCGATCCGCCGCGGGCGAGCCGGTGCCGGAGGCCAAGTTCGTCACCCTGACCAGATCAAACGACCACGGGGACCTGCCTCACGGCCCGGGTCTGGCGCGATGGTGCTACTGGCTCGTATGGCTCCGCCGCAACGGGTTCCGGTTCTGGGCCATGGCCCTCGAGAAGTTCGGGGCGCCGACGCCCAAGGGCAAGTATCCGCGGGCGGCGACCAACGAGGAGAAGGACAAGCTCCTCAAGATCATCCAGTCCCTGGCGACGGGAGCCGGCGTCATCGTGCCCGAGGATCAGGACATCGAGTTCCTGGCCACGATGACGAGAATGAGCGGCGATTTCGAATCCTTCCAGGGCTACATCGACCGCGCCATCGCCGGTGTGCTCCTCGGCCAGTCCTCGACCTCGGATCAGGGACCGTGGCGCGGAACCGCCGAAGTGCAGAAGGACGTCCGCGACGAGACCATCGCGGCCGACGCCGACGTTCTCGACGAGGCGCTAACCCGGACGATCGCGGCCTGGCTCACCCAGTGGAACTTCCCCGGCGCCGCAACGCCGGTCATCCGGCACGACGTGGATCCGCCCGAAGACCTCGACAGCCGCGCGGAGCGCGAGGAGAAGGTGGGCCGGACCTCGGGCCTCCGGCCCACCCGCAATCACGTCGAGGACATCTACGGCGGGGAATGGGAGCCTGCCCCGAACGGGACGCCTCCGGGCAGCGCCGGCGTCGGGGACGATGCAGCCCGGTTCGCCCGCGGCGATGATGCCGACGCCATCGCGGCGGCCGCGGAGGAGATCGCCGGCGAATGGGAGCCCATCGTCAGCCCCGTCGTGGATCCGGTCCTGGCGGCCGCCCGGGAAAGCCGGGACTTCGACGACTTCGTGGCGCGCCTCCATAGCCGCGCCCCGGACGAACGGGCGCTGGCCCCCGCTTCCCGGCGACTCAACAACACCACCTTTTCCGCAGAGGTCTCCGGCCAGGCCGGCCTCGAGGAGGACGTCTGGTGAACATCGAGATGGACGGTCGCGGAAACTACGTCGCCCTGAAGGCGAGAGGCGATCTGTAGTCTTGGCCGTTCCCGAGATCCTCAACGTCCCGCCGGTCGAAGCCATCGAGCACTTCGAGGCGAAGGGCTACCACATAGGCTTCGACTGGCGGGACACCGAAGCCGCGAACCACATCCGCTCCTTCACCGTCGCCAAGGCCATGGAGACGGACATCCTCGTCGAGATCCGCGGCGCGGTCGACGCCGCGGTCCGCGACGGCGAGACTTTTGAAGACTTCCGGAACCGGCTCGAGCCCTTTCTGCACAGCAAGGGATGGTGGGGGCGCAAGCCCATGGTCGACCCGCAGGATCCGCCCCGCCTCGTCCAGCTCGGAAGTGCCCGCCGGCTGCGCACGATCTTCGAGACCAACCTCCGGATGTCGTACGCCCACGGCCGGTGGCAGCGGATTCAGCGCGTCAAGGACACGAGGCCGTATCTCCGCTACGTCTCGGTCCTGGACGGCCGCACGAGACCGCAGCATCGCGCCTGGCACGGCACCGTCTTGCCCGTCGACCACCCGTTCTGGGAAACCCACTATCCGCCCAACGGCTGGGGGTGCAGGTGTCTCGTCATGCAGCTCTCCAGCGATGACCTGGAGCGGTACGGGTTCCAGGTGTCCCAGGGACCGCCGGCCGGATCGCTGGAGACGCGGCCTTGGTACAACAAGCGGACCGAAACCACGGTCCAGGTTCCCCGCGGCATCGATCCCGGATTCCAGCACAACGTCGGCCGGCACATGCCCGGGCGTGACGCCTCCAACCGGCTCATACAGAAGATCGACGGCGCCCCCGAAGACCTGCCGTTGATCGGCCAGCCCTGGAACACGCCCGAGTTCCAGGGCCACCTCGACGGCAAGGCAGATGACCGCCGCGCGGCTTGGCCTATCGCCGTCGTCCCTTCCCGCATTCTCGACATCCTGGGCGGCCGCAGTCGAACGCTGCGACTCACCAGGGACACCGCGGACAAGCAGGGGGGGCGCGTGCCCGGCAACCCGGGACACGACGTGGCCCCCGAAGACTACGCACGGGCGCAACGCATTCTCGACGACGGCGAGTTCTTTCAGGACTCCGATCTCTCCGCGGTCGGCTTTATGGAAGATGAGAACGGCAAGCTCTGGGCGCTCGCTCTCAAGGTCTCCGTGGACCGAGGCGAAACCTACCTGACCAGTTTACACAGGGCTCAATTGCGAGATTTGCGAGTGGCGAGGAGGCGCCTGGGGGGTCGCTACATCCCCGCGCGGCCGTAGCCTCGGAACGGCGTTTTACTCAGGCGCTGTCATTTCTTGTAGCCCAAAACCCCACCCGAAACAACCCTTTTCGGGCCCGTTTTTCCGGCCACAAAAACAAGTCGAAAACCCCCCGGAAAAATCCCGTGAAGAGGCGGTTATCCACAGTTTCTCGCCATTTATTTTGTCCGCGGCGGTCACCGCGTTTTTTGCGTTCTTCTCCACGTAAGGTCCTAGATTCCCTACCCATTATCCCGGTTCATCCCATTTCATCCCGGCTCGTCCCGATTCTCCATTTATTTTGTCCCCTCACATTCGATGTTGGCGTGGATGACCTTGAACGCGCCGGCATAGGCGTCGTAGATGCGCCGCTGTTCCTGCGAGAGCTCGTGCACCAGGATGTCCACCTCCACCCCGTCATAGGCCAGCGCCCGGGCCTGGTAGAGCCCCAGGGCCTTCAGGTCCCTGGCGACC
>JAPPNE010000063.1:9980-10272 GCA_028818775.1 Deltaproteobacteria bacterium
GCGTTGGCCATGGCGTGGGCCTCGTCGAACACGATGGCGCCGTCGAAGGCGTGGTGCTCGGCCTCGTCGGTTCCTCCGGCGAGCCACTGTACGATTTGGTCGAGGCGCGAGGCGCGGCCTTGGCGGGACGGCGAGCGCAGCGTGGCGTAGGTGGTGAAGAGGATACCGTCAGAACGCGGGATCTCCGCGCCCTGGCGGAAGCCGCCGAGGGGGATGAGGTCGTCCTCGCGGCCGCCGAGCGCGGTCCAGTCCCGGCGCGCGTCTTCGAGGAGCTTGTCCGACTGGCTGAGCC
>JAPPNE010000064.1:0-1852 GCA_028818775.1 Deltaproteobacteria bacterium
GCGTGCCCACGAACTTGACGTTGGCGCAGGCGTCGGCGCCGCCGGTGGCGCAGCCTTCGTCGTCGGGGATGAGGAAGCGCAGCGGGCCGCCCTTGTCCCGGGGCAGGGGGTCGTCGCCGATGCGGTAGGCGATGACCGCGTGGCGCAGCGCTTCCAGCGGCACGCTGGCGGCGAATCCGCCGTCGGTGGACTCGACGGTGACGTAGTCCAGTTCCGCACCGGGCTGGAGCCGGTCGAGGATGGCCTGGAGCGTCACCGCGCCTCCGATCCGGCCGGGGATCAGCGCGCCGACGTCGTCGATCTGGCCGTCCAATGCCGCGAGCTGCCGGAAATCCAGCTCCTGCGCCGGTTTTCCTTCCTGTTCGATGCGAAGCCCGTTCATGATTCGTCTCCCCGTGGTGGAAGGCCCGCGCTCAGGTCGGCATGCCCGTGCACGGGGGGCAGACGCCGTAGAGCACGACTTGGTGGCTTTCGAGGCGGAAGCCCTTGGGCGCCAGCTTCACCAGATCGTCGGTGGGGCATCCCTGGACGTCGAAGACGCCGTCGCACTCGCGGCACTGGAAGTGGTGGTGGTGTTCCTTCCCGGCGGTCTCGTAGCGCGCCGCCTCTCCGGGAATGCCCACCGCGACGAGCGTACCCTCGGTCATCATGGTGTGGATGGTGCGGTAGACCGTGGCGATGCCCAAGCCGGGCGCCCGGGTCTGGGCCGCCAGCAGAATGTCCTGCGGGCTCAGCGGGCGGTTGGCTTCCAGGAGGACTCGCTGGATGACGCTCCGTTGCCGGGTGCGCCGTCTGGCGCGAAAGCGCGCCTGAGGAGCTGTTTCGTCGAAGTGGCTTTTTCCGCTGGTCATGTGAACCCCCAGCGCCTGCCGCCGCAGGCGTAGTGCCCGTCCCGCGCGCCTCTCCGGGACGGCTACCCTATACTACACGATACCACACCTGAATTGCACGCAAAGACGGCCGGGTCCAGACGGCCGGGTCCACTTTGCGGCGCGACACTGGCTGCCGAAGGGTCGCCTTAATGATCCACTTATCTTGCTAGCGGTGACGAAGTTCTCCGGAGCCATAAAACATGGAGTCCGCACTTGCTAATTCGATAGTGATTTATTAATAGCATATCAGGTAACCGTGGCAGAAGGAGGCTGTATGAGACTTGTCGAAATGAAACGGTTGGTTCTCGGATGCGTGGCGTTCCTGCTTGCGTGCGGTCTCTCGGTCCCGGTCGGGGCACAGGAACCGGCGGAGGCGCTCAAGAAGCAGCTCCGGGAGATGCAGCAGGAAATGGGTGACTTGATGAAGCGCATCGAGGAGCTCGAGAAGAAGAAGGCCGAGGCGGACCGCGTGCAGTCGGTGGAGCAATCGGTGCAGTCGATTCAGGAGAGCCCGTCGATCCTGAACCCGTCGATCGGCCTGGCCATCGACACGACTATCCAGAGTCGGGCGGACACCGACGAAGATTTTTTCAATTTGCGGTCGGTGGAGCTTGGACTGTCGGCCGAGATCGACCCCTATGCCAGGGCGTATACGTTCATCACCGCCATCGGAGACAGTGTCGAAGTCGAAGAGGCGGCCGTGCAGACGACGGCGCTGCCGATCAACGTCACCGCCGGGCGGTTTTTTGCCGACTTTGGCCGCCTGCCGCAGTTCCACCCGCACGAGCTTCCGTTCGTCAACACGCCCCTGTCCATGACCCGCATGATCGGAGGAGAGGCCCTGGGCACGGGCCTCCAGTGGCGCTTTCTCTTTCCGACCCCGTTCTACCTCGCCCTGACCGGCGGCGTGTTCAATGAGATCGGCGGGCACGCGCATGGCGCAGGTGGGCACGCACACGAGGGTGAGGACGACCACGAGG
>JAPPNE010000064.1:1952-34086 GCA_028818775.1 Deltaproteobacteria bacterium
GCGAGGACGACCACGAGGGCGAGGACGACCACGAGGGCGAGGACGACCACGAGGGCGAGGACGACCACGAGGGTGAGGACGACCACGAAGGCGAGGACGACCACGCCGACGAAGGCGGAAGCCGCTCCCTCAAGGACCTGACCTACTTGGGCCGCCTGCACGCCTTCTTCGACCTGAGCGAGACCTGGAACCTCGAGGTGGGTTCGTCGTTGGCGCATTCGCCGAGGACGGAGATGGAAGAGGACAGCCGCCGGTCGCTCTTGGGCGTTGACGTGACGCTTCGGCACCGGCCCCTGGTGCCGGGCTTCTACGAAGGGTTCACCGTCGCCGGCGAGTGGTTCGTCAACCGCCAGGACCACCACGACACTGGGACCACCACCGCCCGCGGCGGCTATGCGTACGCCAATTGGGACGTCAATCCCGAGTTGCCGGGCAAGTGGAGCCTGGGTCTGTTGCTGGATTCCGCGCCCGAACTGGACAGCCCGGATGACAGGACGCTGAGCCTGTCGCCGTACGTCACCTGGGCCCCCAGCGAGTTCAATCGCCTGCGGCTCCAGTACACGCACGGGTGGGACGACGACAACCGTCCGGAGTACGACGGCTCCCAGGTCTTTCTCCAATGGACCACCGTTCTCGGCAGCCACACGCACGGTTTCCGTGAGCGGCGCTAGGGAGCGGCATCGCGGGGGCGGCCTCCGGAAGGAGGCTGCCCGCCCGCGTTCGGCAGCGGTGCCTGAGGAGACATACCCATGAAGAGTCCATCCAAACGGTGGTGGCCGCGGGCCACCTTTACGCTGTCGCTGGTCCTCCTGTTGGCGGCTCCGGCGGCGGCGCAGAAGATCAACGTGGTGACGACCATTCCGGACCTGGCCGACATCACGCGGCGGATCGGCAAGGACAGGGTCTCGGTAAGCAGCCTGACGCTGGGAGTCCGGGACATTCACGCCGTCCAGGTGAAGCCGAGCATGGTCACCAAGCTCAACCGCGCCGACGCGGTGGTGCTGATGGGGCTGTCGCTGGAGCACGCGTTCCTTCCGGCCCTGCTGGACGTGGCCGCCAATCCGCGGATCGCGCGCGGCGGCATCGGCTACATCGACACCTCCACCGGCGTCGTGCCCCTGAAACCGCCAAAGACCCTCTCGCGCAAGGGTGGCGACATCCATCCGAGGGGCAATCCCCACTACAACCTCGACCCGGTCCTGGGGAAGCTCATCGCGCGGAACATCGCGGAAGGCCTGTCGAAGGCCCACGGCGAGCATCGCGCCTTTTTCATGAAGAACCTGCAAGCCTACACCGCGGAGTTGGATCGGCGCATACCGGGGTGGCAAAAGGCGGCCCGCGGTCTCGACGGTGTCCGGTTCGTCAGCTACCACGACGACATGGCGTACTTCGCCAAGCGCTACGGCATGCGGCTGTTCGGCACCCTGGAGGTGGCGGCCGGCATCGGTCCGACGCCGGCGCACATCGTCCAACTCGTGGAGCGGATGAAGGCCGCGCGCGTGCCCTTGGTGGTGTACGGCACCTATCCCAGCCGGGTACCGCAACGGGTCGCGCGTGAAGCCGGCGCCGCCGTGGTGCCCGTGCCCTTGTACGTGGGCGGGCGGCCCGGCGTGGACACTTATGTCAAGTTGATCGACTACCTCGTCACCCACCTTTCCAAGGCGGTCGCCAGGTGACCGCCTCCGACTCGCCGGAGCGTCCCCTACTTGCGCTCCAGCACGCGTGTCTGGGGTACGGCCCCGAGCCGGTGCTCGACGATGTTCATCTGCGCATCGGCGCGGGCGAACTCATCGGGTTGGCGGGCCCCAACGGGTCCGGCAAGACCACCCTCCTCCGGTCGATGCTGGGCCTGCTCCCGCTGCAAGGCGGCAACGTGGAACGACACCTGCCGCGGACCCGTCTCGGCTACGTACCCCAGCACGCTTCCCTCGACGCCTGGTTCCCGCTGAGCGTGTGGGAGGTGGCCGCCATGGGCGCCTACGGCCGGCTGCGTCCCTGGCGGCTATTCCCGCGCGGCGAAAGACAGCGGGTCGACGCGGCCCTGGCGCAGGTGGGCTTGGCGCGCCTCGGGCGGTCCGTCTTCTTTCACCTCTCGGGCGGACAGCGCCAGCGGGCGCTCATCGCGCGCGCCCTGACCGTGGATCCGGCGTTGCTGCTGCTCGACGAGCCGTTCGCCGGCGTGGACCGGGATGCCCGCGAGGACATCGCGCGACAGCTCGAAGAGATCAACCGGCGCTCCCGTCTGGCCATCGTCATCTGCAGTCATGACGGCGATCTCCTGGCGCGGTTCTGTGATCGCGTGATCGAGGTCTCGGACGGGCGCGTGCACGGGGGCATTCGCGAAAACGGGTAAGGTCCGGCCGACGTGGCGCAGGCATTCGCCGAGATCCTGGACCCTTCCTTCCTGCTCTTCCCGGCGGTGCTGGGAAGCATCGTCCTGGGGCTGGTGTGTCCGGTGGTGGGGGGCTTCCTGGTGCTCAGGCGCAGCGTGCTGCTGGGCCTGACCCTGCCGCAGTTCGCCGCCGCGGGCGCGGCGTTCGCCTTGTTCGCCCACGAGGTCGGCTTGGTGCCGCATCCGGGCCACACATCGGGCGACGCGCACCAGGTGGAGCGCCTGCTCGCCTACGGCGGCTCGTTGCTGTTCACCTTCGCGGGCATGACGCTGCTGGCGTTGACGGATCGCCGCGGTGGCGGGCGCTCGGAGACGCGGCTGGCGGTGGCGTATGCCTTGGCCGGGTCGCTCATGATCCTTTTCGTGGCGGTCCATCCCTTCGGCGACGCGGCGATCCTGGGTCTGGTCAAGGGAGAGGCGGTGGTGCTGTCCTGGGCCGAGCTTGCCGCCCTGGGCGCGGTCTACGCGGCGGTGACGGCGTGCCTTGTCCTCTTCCGGCGCGAGTTGCTGATGGCGTCGTTCGACCGGGACCTCACCTTCCTCCTCAGGGGCGGCACCTTCACGTGGGACCTCCTCTTCCACCTGCTCGCCGGAGTCGCCATCGCGCTGGGGGTGATGATGGCCGGCCCTCTGCTCACCTTCGGCCTGCTGGTGCTCCCGCCCATCGCCGTGAGGCCCCTGGTGTCCCGCATGGCGTCCTATTTCATCGCGTCGTCGCTGGTGGGCGCCGGCATCGGCTTGACGGGTTTCGCCGTCGCGTACCGGTTCGACGTGCCGTTGGGTCCCGCGATCCTGGCGTTGGGCTGCGGCCTGGTGCCGGCCGCTCACGCCCTGGCGTGGCTCGGGGGCAGGTTCCGGCGGTGACCGCTCTTACCGTGCGGCGGCGCGCAGCACCTCCTCGGTGCAGGAGGCCAGCAGCCGATCGTGGGCGTGGTCGAGGGCGAAGACGCGGAACTTGACGATCTTGGACGGGATGTAGGCGAACAGCTCGGCCATGGATTCCTTGGTGATGATGCCGGTGGAGGGGTCGTAGGTGTGGATCTGCTTCTTGCCCATGGCCATGGGGTTCTCGGGGCGCGAATCCTGGCTGGCCATGTCCACGCGGAACACCAGGTGGCGCTTGCCGGCCGGCAGCGCGTCGCGCACGCGCGCTTCCCAGTCGCGCACCCCGATGGCGTCGAGGCCGGCATCGAGCTCCGCCCCGGCGAGGCTCCGCTCGTAGGCCAGCCGCCACTTGAGGTCGCGGTCGAGGATGCGCCCCCACTCGCGCCCCAGCGGGGTGCCGAGCCGGCGCCAGTGCGACACCTCCTGCAAGAGCGACCAGTCGGTCAGGTGCAGGTAGCGGTCCATGTGCTCCAGGGGATTGCCCGGCGCGATCCGCGCCATGGTCTCCGGGAACAGCTCCTGCAGGTGCGCGTCGATGGACCGGGTGGTGCGGTGGAAGTAGACGTTCTCGTAGAGGTACTTGCGCGCGTTCAGGAACATGGTGAGGGCGCCCTCGCCGGAGCGGTGCAGCGTGAGCCCCTGGGGCGAGATGAACGTGTAGTACATCAGCCGTTCGCGGTCGATGGGCCCGATGGCCACGCCGCACATGTACGAGTCGCGCGACACGTAGTCGAGGTTGTCGAAGGTGAGGATGCCGTTGGTCAGCGGCTGCAGGAAGCGCACCCAGAGCGGTCGCGCGGGGTCGTCGTCGGAATCCTTCTTGATGGGGAAGGCGATCTCGTCCGGGTCCAGTTCCTCGCCCGCGGCAAAGGCGCCCGAGGGGCTCCGGCGGATGCCGCGGATGAGATCGCCCAGGTGCTCGCGGATGATGACCTGGGAGATGTCCTCGTGGATCAGTCCGTACTCGCTGAGGAAGTGGTTGTCGAAGAAGTGGCAGAACGGGCCGTGGCCGACGTCGTGCAGCAGCCCGATGACGCGCATGTACGCTTCCACGTAGTTGGCGGAAGGACAGGCGTCGCCCAGGACCTTGCGCAGGGAAGGGTACAGGCCGCGGGCGAAGCCCCCGGCCAGGTGCATGGCCCCGAGGCAGTGCTGGAAACGGGAGTGCTCCGCCGAGGGGTAGACCCAGCGCGCGCTCTGGAGCTGGAAGATGTAGCGCAGGCGCTGGAACCAGGGAGAGTCGATCAGGTCCTTTTCCGTGACCTCGCCCGGTTCCTCGGGCACCGTGAAGGGGATGTAGCGGTGGATCGGGTCGGCGATGAGCGAGCAGCCATGGTAGTCAGAGCGCATGGACGGCCCCGGTTTCTCCTCGGACCCGCTGAAGTTTCATGGGCTCACGCATGAACGGCCCGCTTGTCCCTCACAATTCGAAGCTCACCTGGGCGGTCCACTGGTCGCCCATCTTTCCCAAGTGGCTCAAACGTTCATCCACGGCGCCGATGGCTTCACGCTCTTCGTGGCGGTCGGGATCGAACTTCTCACCGCGGGCCTCCGCGCGCACGAAGAAGTCGCCGGCCTCGTGAATGGCGAACTCCTTCAGGATGTAACCGCTCGCCTGGTATTCGTAGAGCAGCTCCCGAATCCAGTTTACCATGAGGTCGTCGTGGTCCACGCCCTCCGCCTCCACCGCGACGCTTTCCCGCGCCTCCACGGTGTCGAGGTCCACGAGCAGGTCGAAGAGCGCGAACCCGGCGTCCGCCAGCACCCCCGGAAGGGAGTCGCCCGCGAGCCGGACGCTCATCTCCGACGACCGCCTCAAGACCCGGTATTTCTTTTCCTCGTCGGCCATTTCAATCCCTGTTGATCAGCGACGCGGCGTAGCCGGCGCCGAAGCCGTTGTCGATGTTTACCACGGTGACCCCGGCGGCGCACGAGTTGAGCATGGCCAGGAGCGCGGAGAGGCCGTGGAAGCTGGCGCCGTAGCCCACGCTGGTGGGTACGGCGATGACCGGCCGGCGCACCAGGCCGGCCACGACGCTGGGCAGCGCGCCTTCCATGCCCGCCACGACGATCAGCAGCGCCGCCTCGGTGAGCTGCCGGTGGTGGCCCAGCAGCCGGTGCAGGCCCGCCACGCCCACGTCGTAGATCCGCTCCACCCGGTTGCCCATGATCTCGCTGGTGACCGCGGCCTCCTCCGCCACCGGGATGTCGGAGGTGCCCGCGCATACCACCGCGATGGTCCCCTTGCCCTTGAGCGGCGCATGCTTGGTGCGCCAGGTGGCGGCGCGCGCCTCGCGATGGAAGCGGAAGCCCCGCAGCCGCGGCTTGAGCGCGTCCATCTTCTCCTCGGACAGCCGCGTGATGAGCACGTTCACCGCGCTCTTGCGGATCGCCCGGGCGATGGCGGCGATGTCCGCCACCTCCTTGCCCTCGCCCAGAATGACCTCGGGAAACCCCTGCCGCAAGGCCCGGTGATGGTCCACCTTGGCGAACCCCAGGTCCTCGAAGGGAAGGTGCCGCAGCCGCTCCACCGCGTCGTCCACCCCCACCTCCCCGCGCCGGACCCCGTTCAAGAGTTCTATGAGCTGCTCTTCGTCCATGGATGCTAGATGGCGTCCTTCGACTTCGCTTCTGTCCTGAGCTTGTCGAAGGGCTCAGGACGAACGGTTTTGGAGACTTGGTTCCGTTCGTCCTGAGCGTAGCGAAGCGAAGTCGAAGGACCGCAATTCCTGAAGTGGTCATAGCCCCCCGCGCTCAGGGGCACGCGCTCGCCGCGCGTGTCCACCAGCGTGACGCCGTGCTTCCTCGGCACGCACTCGCCGATGCGGGTGATGGGGACGCCGGTGCGGCGGGCGGCGCGCTCGACGCTCTTGCGCGCGTCCGGGTCCGCCGTGAACAGCAACTCGTAGTCCTCGCCGCCGGCGAGCGCGCACCGGAGGTCGTTGGGGCCGGCCGTCCGCACGAAGGCCGGCGACAGGGGCACGCGCGCCTGGTGCACCACGGCGCCGGTGCGGCTGGCCCGGCAGATGTGGCCCAGGTCCTGGGCGAGGCCGTCGCTTACGTCCACCATGGCGTGCGCCAGGCCCTCCCGGGCGAGCAGCATGCCGGTCTTCACCCGCGCGCTGGGACGGTGGTGCCGCCCCACCAGGTAGTTCCGGTCCCGCGCCTTCACCTTGGGGCGCGGCTCCGAAAGCAGCGCCAGCCCCAGCGCCGAGTCCCCCAGGGTGCCGGTGACGTAGATGTCGTCGCCCACCCGGGCGCCGGCGCGCGTCACCGCGCCGTGGGGCGCCTCGCCGGCGAGGAACACGTCGATGGTGAGCCGGTCGGCGGCGCAGGTGTCGCCCCCCACCAGCGCCACGCGGTGCTCGGCCGCCAGCGCGTGGACGCCGTCGACCAGGGCGGCGGCCTGCCGGGTGTCGATGTCGGGAAGAGCCACGGAGAGGAGGAAGAACGCCGGACGCCCGCCCATGGCGGCGATGTCGCTCAGGCTGGCGGTGAGGGATTTGTGTCCGAGGTCCTGCATCGAGATCCACTCGCGGTTGAAGTGGACGCCTTCGATGAGCAGATCCGAGGTGAACAGGAGCGAGTCCCCGGCGGTGGATACCCAGGCGGCATCGTCGCCGATGCCCAGCCGCACCCCGCGCCGGCGCGGGGTCTTCCTTTGGATCAGGTCGATGAGCCCGAATTCTCCGAGGTCGCGGAGTTTCATGGGAAAGCCTGATCCGGACTGGATGTGGGGCAACGTGCCGCCGGTCGCCAGATCGCGGAGTCTCACGGGAAAGCGTGATGCCCCTCAGGCATTCGCCGGCACCGTCCTGTCCCCTCCGCTCTTGGGGCGGCCCTGCCGGGCCTGCTTCCTGGCCTTGGCGGCGGTTCCGGACCCGGGCTCCTTGGCGGGTACGCCGCCGGGCTTGTCGTCGAAGGCCACCGCGAGCACGTCGTTCATGTTCCGCGCCAGGATGAAGTTCAGCTTGTTGCGCAGCGGGCGCGGGATCTCTTCCAGGTCCTTCTGGTTCTGGAAGGGGATGGCGACGGTCTGGACCCCGGAGCGGAAGGCCGCCAGGCACTTTTCCTTGAGGCCGCCCACGGGCAGCACCCGTCCCCGGAGCGTGATCTCCCCGGTCATGGCCACGTTGCGGCTCACCGGCCGCTTGGTCAGCGCGGAGATGAGGGCCGTGCCCATGGTGATGCCGGCGGAAGGACCGTCCTTGGGGATGGAGCCCGAGGGCACGTGAATGTGGATGTCCTGCTTCTGGTAGAAGTTCTCCTCCAGCCCGAGGTTCTTGGCCTGGGCGCGGGCGTAGCTCACCGCGGCCTGGGCCGATTCGCGCATCACCTCGCCCAACTGGCCGGTGAGGGTCAGGTTGCCGCGGCCCTTGGAGAGCGACGCCTCCACGTGCAGCAGCTCGCCCCCGGCGCTGGTCCAGGCCAGGCCCGTGGCCACGCCGATCTCGTTCTGCTCCGGGGTCTCGGTGAGGAAGCGCGGCGGGCCGAGGAACTGGTGCAGGTTGCGCCGGGTGACGCGCGTGCGCGCGGTGCGGCCGTCGGCCACCCGGCGCGCGACCTTGCGGCCGATGGCGGCGATCTCCCGCTCCAGGTTCCGCAGACCGGCCTCCCGCGTGTACTGCTCGATGATGCGCAGCACCGCGTCCTGCGAGATGTCCAGCAGGTCGCCCGAGATCCCGGCCTCCTGGCGTTGCCGCGGGATCAGGAAGCGGCGCGCGATCTCCAGCTTTTCCTCGTTGGTGTAGCCGGAGAGGTTGATGACCTCCATGCGGTCGCGCAGCGCCGGCGGCACCGTGTCGAGCAGGTTCGCCGTGCAGATGAACAGCACGCTGGAGAGGTCGAAGGGCACGTTCAGGTAGTGGTCGCTGAAGGCGTGGTTCTGCTCCGGGTCGAGCACCTCCAGCAGCGCCGCCGAGGGGTCGCCGCGGAAGTCGTTGCCGACCTTGTCCAGCTCGTCGAGCATGAACACCGGGTTGTTGGAGCCGGCCTGCTTCATGCCCTGGATGATGCGGCCGGGCAGGGCGCCCACGTAGGTCCGGCGGTGCCCGCGGATTTCCGCCTCGTCGCGGATGCCGCCCAGCGAGATGCGTACGAACTTGCGTCCGAGGGCGCGCGCGATGGACTTCCCCAAGGAGGTCTTGCCCACTCCCGGCGGGCCGACGAAGCACAGGATCGGGCCGCGGATCTTCTTCCGCAGCTTGTTCACCGCGAGGTACTCCAGGAACCGCTCCTTGATCTTCTCCAGGTTGTAGTGGTCCTCGTCGAGGACCTGCTTGGCCTTGCGGAGGTCGAGCTTGTCCTTGGTGCGAACGCTCCAGGGAAGCTCCACCATCCAGTCCAGGTAGGTGCGCACCAGGGAGGACTCGGACGATTCGGGGTGCATCTGCTCCAGCCGCTTGAGCTGCTTGTCGGCCTCCTTCTTGACCTCCGGCGGCATGCCGGCCTTGTCGAGCTGGCCTTTCAGCTCGTTCATCTCTTCCGTCTTCTCGTCGCCCTCGCCGAGTTCCTGGTGGATCTGCCGGAGCTGCTCCCGCAGGAAGTACTCCCGCTGGGTCTTGCTCATCTCGTCCTTGGCCTGGTTCTGGATGCGCGCCTGCATGGTGGCGAGCTCGAGCTCGCGGGTGAGCAGCTCGTTGACCTTCTTGAGCCGGTCCACCGGCTCGTAGATCTCCAGGATCGACTGGCTCTCCTCGATCTGGAGGCGCAGGTTGGACGCCACCAGGTCCGCGAGCACGCCGGGATCCACCACGTTGTCCGTGACCATCACGATCTCGGGCGGGAGGTTCTTGAGGTTGAGGATCTGCTCGATCTTCTCCTTGACGTTGCGCATGAGCGCCTCGACCTCGATGGAAACCTCGATGACCTGGGGCTCGATGACCTTCTCGATGCGTGTCTCGAAGTAGGGTTCCTCGCGGACGAATTCCTGCAGGATGCCCTTGGTCATCCCCTGCACCAGGATCTTCACCCGGCCGTCGTCGAGCTTGAGCATGCGCAGGATGGTCGCCACCGTGCCCACGCGGTAGAGGTCGTCCGTCGCGGGGTCGTCCTCGGCCGCGTCCTTCTGCACCACGAGAAAGATGTGCCGGTCGCGCTCCAGCGCCTCGTTCACCGCGTTGATGGACAGCTCCCTGCCGATGAACAGGGGAATCATCATGTACGGATAGATGACGATGTCCCGGATGGGCAGGAGCGGTATGATGTCCGGGATCTCGCTTACGGGCCGGTCGTCGACGAGCGCCGCGGCATCCTTGTCGGATTCTTCCATCGATGATCCTCAGTCGAACAGTTCCTTTACCTTCTCGAAGAACCCTTTTGCAATAGGCTGGCCGTCGTCGCCGCCGTCTTCGGCGAACTCCTGCAGGAGCTTCTTCTGGCGCCCGGTCAGGCGCGTGGGCGTCTCCACCACCACGCGCACGTGCTCGTCCCCCCGGCGGCTCCCGTGCACGTCCTTGATGCCCTTGCCCTTGAGCCGGAACACCGCGTTGGACTGGGTCCCCGCGGGGATCTTCATCTTGACCTTGCCCTCCAGCGTGGGCACCTCGACCTCCGCGCCGAGGGCGGCGTGGACGAAGCTGATGGGCATGTCGCAGATGACGTCCTGTCCGTCGCGCATGAAGATCGGATGCTCCTGCACCAGCATGACCACGTACAGGTCCCCCGGCGGCCCGCCTCGGAAGCCGCCCTCGCCCTCGCCGCGCAGCTTGAGGCGCGATCCGGTGTCGACGCCGGCCGGGATCTTGACGTTGATGGTGTGGAACTTGCGGGTCAGGCCCGCGCCGCCGCACGAGGCGCACGGGTGGGCGATCACCCGGCCCTGGCCGCCGCACTGGCTGCAGGTGCGCGACACCGTGAAGAACCCCTGCTGGAACGCCATCTGCCCCGACCCGTTGCACGCGGGACAGGTCTGCGGCGACGTGCCCTTCTCGGCGCCGCTGCCTTCGCACTCGTCGCACGGCCCGTGGCGCGGGATCTTGATCTTCTGCTCGGTGCCGAAGGCGGCCTGCTCGAAGGTGATCTCGAGGTTGTAGCGCAGGTCGTCGCCGCGCTGCGCCCGGCTCCGGGACCGGCCCCGCGGCGACCCGCCGAAGAAGTCCCCGAAGATGTCGCCGAATATGTCCTCGAACCCGCCGGTGAAGTCGAAACCCCCGGCGAACGGACCGGTATCGCCGAACGCCGCGTGGCCGAACTGGTCGTACTTGGACCGCTTCTCCGGATCGGACAGCACCTGGTAGGCTTCGGACAGTTCCTTGAACTTCTCCTCGGCCTGCTTGTCGCCCGGGTTCCGGTCCGGATGGTACTGCAGCGCCAGCTTGCGGTACGCCTTCTTGATCTCGTCCTCGCCGGCCTTGCGGCTCAGGCCGAGGATTTCATAGTAGTCGCTTTTGTCCAATGTCTAGTCCCGCCGCCCCCTACAGCTTCGTTTCCTGCTCCTCTTCCTTGACCTCCTCGAAGTCCGCGTCCACCACGTTGTCGTCGGGCTTGCCGCCGTCCGCGCCCGGAGGCGGCGTCTGCTGCCCCGCGTCCTGCTGCGCCTGCTGCTGCGACGCCTTGGCGTACATGGCTTCCGCGAGCTTGTGGGAGGCTTGGTTCAACTCCTCCGCCGCCGCCCGCATGGCCGCGGCGTCGTCGCCCTCCAGGGCCTTCTTCGCCTTTTCCAGGGCCGCTTCGATGCTGGACTTGACCTCGGCGTCCAGGTCGTCGCCGTACTCCTTCAGCGACTTCTCCGTGGAGTAGACCAGCGAATCGAGCTGGTTGCGTGCCTCGGCCGCTTCCTTGCGCGTCTTGTCCTCCTCGGCGTGGACCTCGGCGTCCTTCACCATGTTCCTGATCTCTTCCTCGCTGAGGCCGCTCGAGGCGGTGATCTTGACGGACTGCTCCTTGCCGGTGCCGAGGTCCTTGGCGGAGACGTGGACGATGCCGTTGGCGTCGATGTCGAAGGTGACGTCGATCTGCGGCATGCCGCGCGGCGCCGGCGGAATGCCCTCGAGGTTGAACTGGCCGAGCAGCTTGTTGTACGCGGCCATCTCCCGCTCGCCCTGGTGCACGCTGATGGTCACCGAGGGTTGGTTGTCGGCGGCCGTGGAGAACACTTGGTTCTTCTTGGTCGGGATGGTGGTGTTGCGCTCGATCAGCTTGGTGAAGACGCCCCCCAAGGTCTCGATGCCGAGGGACAGCGGGGTCACGTCGAGCAGCAGCACGTCCTTGACGTCGCCCGTGAGCACGCCCCCCTGGATGGCCGCGCCGATGGCCACCACCTCGTCGGGGTTCACGCCCTTGTGAGGCTCCTTGCCGAAGATCTTCTTGACCCGCTCCTGCACCGCGGGCATGCGCGTCATGCCGCCGACGAGGATCACCTCGTCGATCTCCCCGGCCGAGAATCCCGCGTCCTCCAGGGCTTGGCGGCAGGGTCCCTCGGTGCGGTCGATGAGGTCTGCGCAGAGGGCTTCCAGCTTCGACCGGGAAAGCTTGATGCTCATGTGCTTGGGGCCGCTCTGGTCGGCGGTGATGAACGGCAGGTTGATGTCCGTCTCCACCGACGTGGACAGCTCGCACTTGGCCTTTTCCGCCGCCTCCTTGAGGCGCTGCAGCGCCATCTGGTCGCCGCGCAGGTCGATGCCCTGGTCCTTCTTGAACTCGTCAGCCAGGTAGTCGATGATCCGTTGGTCGAAGTCTTCGCCGCCCAGGAAGGTGTCGCCGTTGGTGGCCTTGACCTCGAAGACGCTATCGCCCAGCTCCAGGATGGAGATGTCGAAGGTGCCGCCGCCCAAGTCGAACACCGCGATCTTCTCGTCCTTCTTCTTGTCCAACCCGTAAGCCAGCGAGGCTGCCGTGGGCTCGTTGATGATGTACTGGACGTTGAGCCCGGCGATGCGCCCAGCGTCCTTGGTGGCCTGCCGCTGGCTGTCGTTGAAGTAAGCCGGCACGGAGATGACCGCCTCGGTCACGGTCTCGCCCAGGTAGTCCTCGGCGGTCTGCTTCATCTTCTGCAGGATGAAGGCCGAGATCTCCGGCGGGCTGTAGCTCTTGCCGCGGCTCGTCACCCAGGCGTCGCCCTTGTCGGAGCGGTCGAGCTTGTAGGGCAGGACGGCGGCGGCTTTCTGCACCATGGGGTCGTCGAACACGCGCCCGATCAGGCGCTTCACCGCGAAAACCGTATTCTCGGGGTTGGTGATGGCCTGGCGCCGGGCGATCTGCCCCAGCAGGCGCTCGCCGCTCTCCGAAAACGCCACCACCGAAGGGGTCGTGCGGCTCCCCTCGGCGTTCGTCAGCACCTTGGGCTCGGTGCCCTCCATGATCGCAACACACGAATTGGTCGTTCCAAGATCGATGCCTATGACCTTTGCCATGTCAGGTCTCCTTGCTGTCTCGATGTCTTTCGCCGTGGAATCTAATCATCGGTCGGGTCGTTTTCAACCGTGTTTTCGGCTTGTTTCGCGGGCGTTTTGGCGACGCTCACCAGCGACGGCCGCAGCAGCCGGTCGCCCAGGTAGTAGCCCCGGTGGACCTCGTCCACCACCGTGTTGGCCTCGTGTTCGGCGCTCTCCACCTGGGCGAAGGCCTCGTGCTTCTCCGGGTCGAAGGGCTCGCCCTTGGCCGTGACCTGGGTCACGCCGTGCTTCTGGAGCGCTTCCAGGCAGGCCCTGAGCACCAACTCCACGCCGTCCAGCAGCGACTGCCCGTTGCCGCCGGAGCGGCCGTGCTCCACCGCCCGCTCCAGGTCGTCGATGACCGGCAGGAGGTCACGCACCAGCGACTCGTTGGCGTGGCGGATGGCGTCCTGCTTTTCGCGCGCCACCCGCTTCCTGTAGTTCTCCGTCTCCGCGGCCTGCCGCAGGAACTGGTCCTCCAGCCGCCGCGCCTCTTCCCTGGCCGCCGCCAGCTCCTCGTTCAGGCGCTCCAGCTCCGAGGGCTCCGGCGCCTCGTCGCCGGCCTCCGGCTGGTCCTCCGTCACCTCGCCCTCCACGGCCGCTTCGGTTTCGTCCTTTTTCTCTTCCACCATGAATTCGTCGTTTGTTTGCTGCCCCAAGAAACCGGCCGGCGGACAAAGTACGGCATCCGCCGGGACGACGGCCGAGAGAAGGTAATCACCGATCCGGGCCGTGTCAAGGTGGCGACATCAAACGCCGGAAGGGGCGGAACGGGGCGGAAGTCGGTGTTTCGGCGCGACTTTTTGGACGCGTTGGTGTATACGTGACAGGAGTTTGACGATTGTGCGGCGTGCCCGGAGGGAGGAACGGCCGGGAGCGTCGCGGGGGGTTGCGTTGCCGGCGATACGGTCGAGCCCGGCCATCGTTTTGCGGTCCTGGGCGTACGGCGAATCGGACAAGATCGTCTCTTTCCTGACACGGGATTTCGGCAAGATCCGGGGCATCGCCAAGGGAGCCAAGCGCTCCCGCAAGCGGTTTCTCAACGTCCTGGAGCCCTTCACGCTCGTCCAGTTGCGCTTCCACGAACGTCCGAACAGCCCGCTGGCGTTCGTGCACGCGTGCGACTGGGTGTACGTGTTCCGGGCCATAGCCAGGGACCTGGGCAAGATCGCGCACGCCTCCTACCTCGTGGAGATCACGGACGAGCTGACGCGCGACGGCGACGACAGCCTGTCGCTGTTCGAGCACCTGCGCTCCGGGCTCCGGTTCCTGGAGGAGAACGCGGCTTCGCCGGAGTTCCTCACCGCATTCGAGCTGATGCTGCTGCGGTTGGCCGGTTTCCAGCCCATCCTGGAGCAGTGCCAGCGCTGCGGCCGCGACCCCGGGCCCGGCGGCGGGGACCTCGATCGCTGGGGGTTCAGCCCGGCCGACGGAGGCGTGCTTTGCCGCGGCTGCCGCGAGTACCGCAGGGAGGCGGTGCCCCTGTCGGCCGAGGCGTTGGGCGTGCTCACCCACATCCAGCGGCACGGCTGGACCGAAGGCGAGGCGCCGCCGTCGCTCCAGCCGGCCTTGCGGGAGGCGCGCGCGTTGATGCCCTTGTTTATCCAGTACCAGATTAGTAAGAAGCTCAAGTCCGCGGCCTTCCTGGACGGCCCGTTCCGTTAGAGAGAATGGCGTCCTTCGACTTCGCTGCGCTACGCTCAGGACGAACGGGGGACGACCGGGAATTGGCCTACAACCGTTCGTCCTGAGCGTAGCGTCGCGCCAGCGGCGCGAAGTCGAAGGACGCCATATTCGACAGCAGACAGGAGAACCACAGCGCCCATGAACGAACACGCGACGATGGAAAAGGTCGTCAATCTGTGCAAGCGGAGAGGGTTCATCTTTCCGTCCAGTGAGATTTACGGAGGCATCGGCAGCACCTGGGACTACGGGCCCGTGGGCGTGGAGCTCAAGCGCAACGTCAAGGAGGCGTGGTGGAAGGCGGTGGTGACCGGCCGCAACGACACCGTCGGCCTGGACGCCTCGATCCTGATGCACCCGAGGGTGTGGGAGGCGTCGGGCCACGTGGCCGGCTTCTCGGACCCGCTGGTGGAGTGCAAGGTGTGCCACCAACGTTTCCGCGAGGACTTCCTGGAGGAAGCGGGCAAGTGCCCGGTCTGCGGCGGCGAGGTCACCGAGGCGCGGCAGTTCAACCTGATGTTCAAGACCTTCATGGGGCCGGTGGAGGACACCGCCAGCACGGTGTTCCTGCGTCCCGAGACCGCCCAGGGCATCTTCGTCAACTTCACCAACGTCCTGGACACCGCGCGCCAGAAGATCCCCTTCGGCATCGCGCAGATCGGCAAGAGCTTCCGCAACGAGATCACCCCCGGCAACTTCATCTTCCGCACCCGCGAGTTCGAGCAGATGGAGATCGAGTACTTCGTCAAGCCGGGCGAAGACGAGGAGGCGTTCCAGTCCTGGCAGGACGCGCGCATGCATTGGTATGTGGACAACGGCATCCGCGCCGGCAACCTGCGTCTCCGTCCCCACGGCAGCGACGAGCTGGCGCACTACGCCAAGGCCTGCGTGGACGTGGAGTACGAGTTTCCGTTCGGCTGGTCGGAGCTCGAGGGTATCGCCAACCGCAGCGACTTCGACCTGAAGCAGCACATGGAGTACAGCGGCAAGGACATGACCTACTTCGACGAGGCCACCCGCAGCCGCTACGTCCCCTATGTCATCGAGCCTTCCGCCGGCGTGGACCGGCCGCTGCTGGCGTTCCTGGTGGACGCCTACGACGAGGAGGAGGTGGAGGGCGAGCGCCGCATCGTGCTGCGCCTCGACCCGCGCCTGGCGCCGTTCAAGGCGGGCGTCTATCCGCTGCTGCGGAAGGACGGACATCCCGAGCGCGCGCAGGAGATCCGCGACATCCTGAAGGAGCACTTCCCGGTGGTCTATGACCAGGCCGGCTCCATCGGGCGGCGCTACCGCCGGCAGGACGAGATCGGCACGCCCTTCGGCATCACCGTGGACCATGACACCCTGAAGGACCAGACCGTGACCCTGCGCGACCGCGACGCCATGACCCAGGTGCGCATTCCCGTGGACCGGCTGGTGGAAGAGATCCGCCGGCGCATGGATCCGCGGACGAGGGCGAGCTGATGGCCCGGCACGTCTACTCGTTCGGGGCGGGCAAGGCCATGGGCGGGGCCTCCATGCGCGAGGTCCTGGGGGGCAAGGGCGCGGGCCTCCACGAGATGACCCGCCTGGGCGTGCCGGTGCCGCCCGGCTTCACCATCTCCACCGCCGTCTGCACCCACTTCTACGAGCACGACGGCACTTATCCCGAGGGTCTGGAGCGGGAGGTCGCCGGCGCCATGGCCGGGGTGGAGGAGATCATGGGCCGGCGCTTCGGCGACGGCGACAACCCGCTGCTCGTGTCCGTGCGCTCGGGCGCGCGCGAGTCCATGCCCGGCATGATGGACACGGTGCTCAATCTCGGGCTCAACGACGACACCGTGGCGGGCATGATCGAGCGCACCGGCAACCCGCGCTTCGTGTACGACTCCTACCGCCGCTTCGTGCAGATGTACGGCGACGTGGTGCTGGGCATGAAGCCCGACGAGGCCGAAGCCCACGACGTGTTCGAGACGCTGCTGGGGCGCAAGAAGAAGGCCCGCGGCGTGACCGACGACACCGCCCTCGCGGCCGACGACCTGCGGGACCTGGTGGACGAGTTCAAGGACGAGATCCGGCGGGAGTGCGGCGTGCCCTTCCCCGAGGATCCGGTGGAGCAGCTCTGGGGCGCCATCGGCGCCGTGTTCGGGTCGTGGAACAACGACCGCGCGGCGGCCTACCGGAAGATGTACGGCATCCCCGACGATTGGGGAACGGCGGTGAACGTCCAGACCATGGTGTTCGGCAACATGGGCGACACCTCCGGCACCGGGGTGGCCTTCACGCGCGATCCGGCGACGGGCGAGCGGCGCTTCTACGGCGAGTTCCTGATGAACGCCCAGGGCGAGGACGTGGTGGCCGGCATCCGCACGCCCCAGCCCATCAGCGAGCTGGCCGGGGTGCAGCGCAAGGCCTACCGCGAGCTGCAGCGCCTCGCAGCGGTCCTGGAGGCGCACTACCGCGACATGCAGGACCTGGAGTTCACCATCGAGGACGGCCGCCTGTGGCTGCTGCAGACGCGCACCGGCAAGCGCACCGGCTTTGCCGCGGTGCGCATCGCCGTGGACATGGCGGACGCGAAGCTCATAACCCGCGACGAAGCCTTGCAGCGCATCGAGCCCGAACACCTGAACCAGGTGTTGCGGCCGGTCTTCGACCAGGCCGCCAAGGAGAGGGCCCAGGCGCGGGGCAGGGTGCTGGGACAGGGATTGCCCGCGGGCCCGGGCGCGGCCACGGGACGGATCGTGTTCCACGCCGCCGACGCGGCGGCGCGGCGCGCCCGCGGGGAGAACGTCATCCTGTGCCGGGTGGAGACCAGCCCCGAGGACATCCGCGGCATCGAGGCGGCCCAGGGCATTCTCACGGCGCGCGGCGGCATGACTTCCCACGCCGCGCTGGTGGCGCGGCAGCTCGGCACGGTGTGCGTGGTGGGGTGCGACGCCCTGGCCGTGGACTACCGCGCGGGGGAGGCGCGCCTGGGCGGCGCGGTTCTCAAGGAGGGGGAGTGGCTTTCGCTGGACGGCAGCACCGGCGAGGTCATCCAGGGGCAGCTCAAGACCCATCCTTCCGACGTGCTGCGGGTGCTGCTGGACCGCAGCCCTGAAGCCGCTTCGTCGCCCACCTACCGGCGTTTCGCCAAGCTCATGCGCTGGGTGGACCAGACCCGCCGGCTCGGCGTCAAGACCAACGCCGACCTGCCGGAGCAGGCGCGCCTCAGCCGGGATTTCGGCGCCGAGGGCATCGGCCTGTGCCGCACCGAGCACATGTTCTTCGAGGCGGAGCGCATCCACGCCGTGCGCGAGATGATCCTCGCCGACGACGAGGAGGGACGGCGCAAGGCCCTGGCCAAGCTGCTGCCCATGCAGCGGGGCGACTTCAAGGCTATTCTCGGCATCATGGACAAGCTGCCGGTGACCATCCGGCTGCTGGATCCGCCCTTGCACGAGTTCCTGCCCGAGACCACCGCGGACATCGCCGCCCTCGCCAAGGTGCTCTCCATCCGCCCCAAGACGGTGCGCGAGAAGGTGGAGGCCCTGAGGGAAGCCAACCCGATGCTCGGGCACCGGGGCTGCCGGCTCGCCATCTCGTTCCCCGAGATCGCCGAGATGCAGGTCCGGGCCATCTTCGAGGCGGCGTGCGAGCTGCGCAAGGAGGGCAGGGACCCGCGTCCGGAGGTGATGATCCCCCTGGTGGGAGGACTCGAGGAGTTCCACCTCCAGCGGGAGATCGTCGAGCGCGTGGCGCGGGACACCATGGAGCGCTACGGCGCCAAGGTGCGCTACGCCGTGGGCACCATGATCGAGTTGCCGCGCGCCTGCCTGGTGGCCGACGAGATCGCGCGCGAGGCGCAGTTCTTCTCCTTCGGCACCAACGACCTGACCCAGACCTGCCTGGGGCTGTCGCGCGACGACGCCGGCAAGTTCCTGCCCCATTACGTTGCCCAGGGCATCCTGCCCGAGGACCCGTTCGTGACCATCGACGAGCCCGGCGTCGGCCGGCTGATGGCCCTCGGCGTCGAGAAGGGCCGCGGCGCCCGCCCGGACCTCGACGTGGGCATCTGCGGCGAGCACGGCGGTGACCCCAAGTCCGTCGCCTTCTGCCACGACCTGGGCCTCGACTACGTCAGTTGCTCCCCCTACCGCGTCCCCATCGCCAAGCTCGCCGCCGCCCGCGCCGCGCTGCGCGACAAGGGTGAGGGCGGCCGGCGGTAGACCCCGCCGGTTGCCTTTACCCCGCGATATTTTCGTCCCTTACCAAACACCTCCCTATAGTCTCCCGCCTGCCCGCCGATTCATCCTGTAGGGCGCGAACCGAAAGGGCACCGACGCCCCGAAGGGCCGCGGGAGGACATCCTCATGGAACTTTCTATGGGAAGCTCATTGGTGCGGACGGACACGACCGTCGTGGCGCTGGTGGATTCGTTGATGAGGGATGCCGTGGCGCGCGGCGCCAGCGACGTCCACATCGAGCCCTACGAGGACAGCGTGCGCGTGCGCTTCCGCATCGACGGGGTGCTCCAGGAAGTCATGGCGCCGCCCCACGGGATGAAGCACGCGCTGACCTCCCGCATCAAGGTGATGTCCGGTCTCGACATCGCCGAGCACCGCCTGCCTCAGGACGGGCGCCTGAAGATCGAGGGAACCGGTGCCGAAGTGGATGTCCGCGTCTCGGTCCTGCCGACACGTTTCGGCGAAAAGGTGGTGCTGCGCTTGCTGCACCGCTCCGACCTCGTGACCAGCCTCGACGCCCTGGGTCTGGAGGCACGCGACCGGGAACTCTTTGCCCGGGCCATGAACAAGCCCGCGGGCATGATCCTGCTCACAGGCCCCACCGGCAGCGGCAAGTCCACCACCCTCTACGGCATGCTCTCGGAGCTGAACCGGCCGGGAGTGAACATCTCCACCGCCGAGGACCCCGTGGAGTACCACCTGGCGGGCATCAACCAGGTGCAGACCCATGCCGACATCGGGCTCACCTTCGCCGCCTGCCTGCGGGCGTTCCTGCGCCAGGATCCCGACATCCTCATGGTGGGGGAGATCCGCGACACCGAGACCGCGCGCATCGCCGTGAACGCCGCCCTCACCGGCCACTTGGTGCTCACCACCCTGCACACGAACGACGCACCTTCGAGCGTGCACCGCCTCCTCGACATGGGCGTCGAACCGTATCTCATCGCCTCGGCCGTGACCATGGTGGCGGCCCAGCGGCTGCTGCGCCGGGTGTGCGATGCCTGCAAGACGCCGGTGGCACTGCCCGGTGACACGTTCACGGCGGCCCGTGCGCGGGTGGAGGAAGTGCGCGACGTCGAGGACTGCCGCGGCGCCGGCTGTCCCGACTGCCACCACACGGGCTACCGCGGACGCGTGGCCGTCTACGAGGTCATGACCTTGACGGACGAGTTGCGGAGAATGGTCCTGCGCGGCGCTTCTGCGGCCGAGCTCAAGGCCTCGGCGGTGGAGAAGGGCATGCGCACGCTGCGGCAGGCCGCCGTCGGCAAGGTCCGGCAGGGGGTCACCACCGTCGAGGAGGCGCTGCGCGTGACCGACGCGGACTCGGCCGGGTAGCCCCATGGCGCAGTACCGTTGGCAGGGCAGGAACCGCGAGGGCCGGCTGCTTCGCGGCGAGATGGAGGCCGCCGACCCCGCCGCGGTGGCGGCTGAACTGCGCCGGCGCCGGATCCAGCCGCTTCCCTCCGGCATCCGGGAGAAGGGCAAGGGGCTCCGCCGGGAGATCGCCATCCCGGGGTTCGGACCCCGGGTGGGCGCCGACGACATCGTCGTGCTGACGCGGAATTTCGCGGTGATGATCGAAGCCGGCGTGCCCGTGGTCGAGTGTCTCGGCGTGCTCGCGGACCAGACCGAGAACAGCGTCGTGCGCAAGGCGCTCGGGACCCTGCGCCTCGACGTGTCCGGCGGCATGACCTTGACCGCGGCCATGGCGCGGCACCCGCGGCTGTTCGACGTCCTGTTCGTGCGCATGGTGGCGGCCGGCGAGCACGGCGGCGTCCTGGCCGAGGTGCTCTCCCGCCTCGCCCTCTTCATCGAGCGGTCGGCGCGGCTCAAGCGCAAGGTGCGCACCGCCATGGTCTACCCCGCCGCCATCGTGGCCGTGGCGACGGCGGTGGTGGCGGTGCTGCTCCTGTACGTGATTCCGGTGTTCGCGGAGATCTACCAGGGCATGGGGAAGGCGCTGCCGCCGCTGACCGAGCTGACCATCGCCGTCAGCCGGGCGCTGTACGACTACGCCCCGTTCCTCTTGGCCGGTCTCGCGGCGGTCCCGCTGGCCCTGCGCATGTACTGCCGCACCGAGCGCGGCCTGCGCGCGGTCCACCGGTGGCTGCTGCGTCTGCCGCTCCTCGGCGACTTGCTGCGCAAGGCCGCCATCGCGCGCTTCAGCCACAACACCGGCCTCCTGCTCCGCTCCGGCGTCACCCTGCTGGACAGCCTCGCCGTCACCGCCGGGACCGCGGGCAACAAGGTCGTGGAGCGCGCCGTCCTCGACGCCCGCGACGGGCTGGAACGAGGCCGCACCTTCGCCGAGCTGCTGTCGGCCGGCGGCCTTTTCCCGGCAATGGTCTGTCACATGGTCGCCGTGGGCGAAAGCGTCGGCGCCCTCGACACCATGCTCGACCGGGTGGCGTCGTTCTACGAGGAAGAGGTCGACCGCGCGGTGACGCGGCTCACCACGCTCATGGAGCCGGCGCTGATGATCGTTCTCGGCGTCGTGCTCGGAGGCATTGTCATCTCCATGTACCTGCCCATCTTCCAGATGGGCGGCATGGTCCAGTGAGGAAGGAGTCCGCGAATGAACATGCTCGGCGATGTAGAGAGAGGACCCATGACGAGCACCCCCGACGTGCCCCGCAGACAGGACGGCCCGAGCGAGGCGCAAGCAGCCCACCGGGGACGGCGCGGCCTCAAGCGGGTCGCCGGCTTCACCCTCATCGAGTTGCTGGTGGTCATCGCCATCATCGGCATTCTGGCCGCGGTGGCCGTCCCGCAGTTCGGCTCCTACCGGCGCAAGGGCTTCGACGCCGATGCCCAGGCCAACGTCCGCAACATGGCCCTGGCCCAGGAGGCCTACTATCTGGAGAACAACACCTATGCCGATGACCCCGACGACCTCGGCGACTTCGGCTACACGCAGAGCGCCAACATCACTCCCGGCGTCACCACGGGCAACGAGACGACGTTCGTCGTCACCGCCACGGTCGACGAAGGGTGCGGCGACGGCACGGGCGTCGCCACCTACGACCAGGCCACCGGTCAAGTCACCCTGGTGAATTGCGGGCCGTAAGGCTGGCGCGAATCCCTGCTCGTGGTCCGATTCATCTTGAGACCGTCCGCGCACATCGTGCCGCCCGGTCTGCCATCAGTTCCGCTGTCCGTGCAAGAAACTGTTCATCGAGTCCCGCGTGCATGAGTCCGTTGGCGACGTGGGCGGCGTGGGTCTTCACGGCTTCACTGATCTCGAATACCCGCCGGCGAATCAGTGGAAGGCCGAGGGTCGCGTCGGTGGCGAACGCGGCCCATGCCCTGCCGTCCATCTCGCCCAGCGTCGCGCGTCTGCCGATCTTCATGGCCATACCCGGCGAGAGTTCGGCATAGGCGACCGTGGCCAGCAGGTCGTAGAGCGGCGCGAGGCGCGGACCCTCCTCGTCCTCGTCGTACAGGATCGAGAAGTTCTTGCCGTGGGCGTCGGCGTTCCCGACGATCAGGTTGAAAATTGCGGCGTCGAGCAGCTTCAGGACGTCCACCGCGGGACGCAACGCCACCCGGCGCAGCAGCGCGAAGCAGTCGGTGAGGGTGGGGCCGCCCTCGGCCGCGTATTTCCGTTCGGGGTTGATGGCGAGAGCTTGGCAGAAGTCTTCCTGGTGGATGCGGCGTACGCGGCCGTCGGAGCCGGTGGCGCGATCGTAGCGGGAGACCAGCAGGAACGTGCGCTCCCGCACCGAGCGGGCTTCGACCGAGGCGACCGCCAACTCCGCGGCGGCCGCAAGACGCATGACGAAGGCTTCGTTCTCGGTGGTGCCGGAAAAACGTGGGATCGAAGGCTTGAGGATGTGGGTGGTGGCTTGTCCCGGCGCGGGCAACGCGACCTCCCCGTCGACCAGGACCACCGGGACCTTCGTTTGAGAACCTGCCAGGGACAGCCGCAGGCCCTCTTCCCCGGCCAGCAGCGGGCGCGCGGGAAGCGCGTCGAGCAGATCGATCAGACCAGCTTCGTCAAGGAGTCTCGGCGGGTGGTCCGAATGAGCGGGCCGGGGAAGTTCTCCGGGGGGCAGGAGTTGCAGCGCGCCGGCAACGTCTCCGCCGAGCTTGTCGAGCAGCGCGAAGTCGTTGCCGCGGGAGACGCCGAGCGCTCTGGCCACCGCCTGGCGCTGGCCTTCTTCCGGGAGGAGGCCGCCGAAGAACGGGCGGCATTCGCGGCGGGAGTACGGCTCCGGCCGCTTGGGCAACGATGCCGACAAGGCCGGGGCGTCGTCACGTTGAAGCCAGTCGGACGAATAGACGAATCCCAATTCGCCGTGGCGGTCTTGCGTGAGTTGGCCGACGACCACGCCGTCCCACCAGACGTCGAGGGCGGGGCTCACGAGTTTCGCCTTCCCTTGGGTTCGGGAGGCGGCGTGATGTCGAACGTGCACCCGAGCGCCTCCAGGACCTGGAGGGCCTTGCCCATCTGCGCGGTAGGCTTTCCGGCTTCGAGGTCCACGATGAAGCGCACGCCCACGCCCGCGGCCCCGGCAAGCTCGAACTGCCGCAGGCCGGCCGCCTTGCGCGCGCTGCGCACGATGTCGCCGATGTCCCCGGAGGTGAGGGTTCGAGCAGGCATGGTGATTTACCGTTCGGGAATATTAACGAGGATCGCCGTTTAGGTCAAGTGGAAATTCCCGAACGGGAACGCCAACCTAGCCGTCGGATGAGTGTTTCCTCGAAATTCCCGAGCGGGAAATTATTGTTGGCGTTCCTGGCTGTTGGAGGGATAGATTCCCGATCGGGAAGTCCGCGCCGGGTTCGGATGGATCATTCGGACACGGTTTCCTCGGCGGGCACGCGCGTGGGGAGGGGGTTCTTGTCTTCCTTGATGAAGTCGAAGAGGAGCCGCGGCACGTCGTTGCAGGCGATGCACCGGGGCGTTATCGGCTGACTGCCGTCCGGGTAGATCATGTTCTTGAGGTAGAAGGGCTTCTCGGTGCCGACGTAGCCGTCGTAGTAGAACGCCAGCTTGCCGCACTGACTGCATTCAAGGTACTTCGCCATGCTCAACGTCTTTCTGGGTTTCGGGTCCTGCCGGGTTTTCGACGGCCCGCATTTCTGCCTTATGCCTCGAAGCTGCCGGTGATCTCCTGGTGGCCGTCGTTCTCTGTATAGCCTTCCTCGCGGTACAGGCCAAGCGCCTTCATCACCGGGGTGTCGTGGATGGCGAACAGCAGCGCTTCGCCGTCGGTCTCGTTGGCGTGCTCGTGCCACGCCCAGGGCGGCACCACGAAGAAGTCCCCGTCCTCCCAGTCGAAGCGCTCGCCGTTGATGACCGAGTAGCCGTTGCCCGAGAAGGCCAGGTAGACGGAGCTCTGCACCTGCCGGTGCGCCTGGGTGCGCACGCCGGGCCTGATCTTCTGGATGGTGCAGCTCATGGTGGTCAGCACCGGGCCGCCGGTGTTCGGGTTCAGGTACTCGAAGCAGACGTCGTCGTGGGGGCTGGCCGGGCCTTCGCCGATGCGCTGCAGCGCGTCGTAGGTGGGCTCCCACTTGAAGTTGAGCAGCGGTGAACGGTGCTCCGGCGGTTTTTCCCAAGTGGGGCGCAGGTGCGTCACGCCATACTTCCGTTCGGATTCGTTGACGTGGGTGATGGGGAAGCGGTGGTCCGGGTACATCTCGAAGAAGGTGGCGTCCAGGTCTCCCACCAGCGGCAGGTCGAGCCCGTCCATCCAGATCATGGGCTCGTCCGACTCGCAGCCGTGGTCGTGCCAGTCCCAGTTGGGCGTGAGCACCAGGTCGCCCCGGCTCATGACGCACTTGTCGCCGTTCAGGTTGGTGTAGGTGCGGTCGCCTTCGATGATGAAGCGGATAGCCGACGGCGAATGCCGGTGGCAGGGGGCGATCTCGCCGGGCTTGACGATCTGCACCGCGGCCCAAAGGGTGCGCGTGGCCGCGGGCTTGCCGCCCAGTCCCGGGTTCACCAGCCCCAGCACGCGCCGTTCGCCGCCGCGCTCGATGGGCACGAGATCGCCCGCAGTGTGGGCGAGCCGGCGAAGGTCGGCCCAGCGCCACAGGTGCGCCTTCACCGGCGACCGCGGTTCCGTGGTGAGCTGGCTCGATGTGATGTTCCACAGCGGCACCAGGTGCTTCTCGTCCACTTCCCGGTAGAATGCCTCGGTTTCCATGCTCGTGCTCATGGGATGCCTCCCGGCGCAAGTGTCCTCAAGGTATCCTCAATTCGCCGACCCCTGCAGCGCCAGCCTCAGCCCCGGTTTCCGGATGTACACGTGGTTGGCCTTGCGGCCGCGCAGGTTTTGCAGCAGGCCGAGCACGCCGTTGCCGGTGTACGGGGTGGCCGGGCCGGCGGCGCGCATGGCGTTGAACTCGTCCTTGGTGATGAGCCAGCGGAGCAGCAGGTCGTCGTCCGAGAGGCCGGGCTCGAAGCCCTTGCGGATCTCGGCGATGGACGGTTGCGGCGGCTCCCATTTCGCCAGTTCCCGGGCGCGCGGCCGGTCGAGGATCCTGGCCTTGACCTCCGGGTCCATGAGCCGGCTGCCTTCCTCGCCCCACAGCCCCAGGGCGTAGAGGATGCTCTGGTCGGTGACCTGGGTGTAGCGCTCGCCCACGATGACGTTGATGGCCGCCTGGCTGCCCACGAACTGGGACAGCGGCGTCACCATGATGGGGTAGGCGAACTCCTCGCGCACCCGGCCACATTCCTCCAGCGCCTCCTGGAACTTGTGCTCCAGGCCCACCTTCTCCAGTTGGTGGCGCAGGTTGGAATACATGCCGCCCGGCACCTGGTGGAGGTACTGGCCGTGGTCGTATTCCACCGGCCGCCCGAGCGGCAGGCCCTCCTGCTCGGCGATGCGGGTGAAGTGTTCCGACACCGCGTGCAGCGGCTCCTCGTCCACCGCGGTGGTGTGCCCCAGCGCCCGGGCGTTGGCGACGACGTTGAACAGCGACGGGTTGGACGAGGCGTTGGCCAGCGGCGGGATGGCCGTGTTCACGATGGTGATGCCGAGCTTGACGGCCTCCACGCAGCACAGCGGCCCCAGCCCGGTGGTGCAGTGGGTGTGGAACTCCACCGGGATGCCGCCTACGTTCTCCAGCACCAGCGGCACCAGGGTGCGCACCCGGTCCGGGGTGATGAGGCCGCCCGGGTCCTTGAGGCAGATGCGCGACAGGTCCAGGGTCGCCGCCTGGCGCGCCCGCTCCGCGTAGTACTCGTCGGTGTGCTTGGGCGACACCGAGTAGATCAGGTTGATGATGGGCTCGAGCCCGGCTTCCTTGGCCGTCCTGACCTTGTTGCGCCAGCCCTCGAAGTCGTTCCACTCGTCCGAGATGCGCGCCTGGCGCATGCCGTTGGCGCTCATGCGCTCGAGGTAGAGCCGGTACAGGGAGAAGGGCGTCACCTCGAAGGCGTTGAAGCGCCCCGAGGTCATGCGCAACGGCGTGTTGGGCATCTTCGCCGCCATCAGGCGCAGGCGCTCGAACGGGTCCTCCCTGAGGTCCCGCGCCAGCTTCTTGAGGAAGATGCTCGACATCAGCTCCATGGCGTCGAAGCCCGCCCGGTCCATGCGCTCGGCGATGGGCAGCATCATGCCCGTGCGCATGCGCGTGGCCCACAGGCTCATCTGCCCGTCGCGCAACGTGGTGTCCACGAAATGGATCTCGCTCATGGGCGACAGCCTAGCACAAATGACGGAGGGAGTGGGATTCCGGCGCCCCTCGTTTGACGCCGGCCCGGCGACGTTCTATTCAAGTCCGGGTGCCATGCTGTACGGTCGACAGCGTGCGCATCCACTACGACGAGGCCATCGCCGCGGCGCCGGCGAGTTTCCCGAACGGCAAGGTTCAATTCAACTCAAGCGACACAGGAGGCATCCCCATGGCAAACAGGCTTTTCAACTCGAAGAATTCGATGTTCTGCGAGAAGCTCCGCGTGGTCCTGACCATGAAGAAGGTTCCCTACGAGGTGGTGGACGTCCGCGCCGACAACCGCGAGTCCCTGATCGCGTTCTCCAACCAGCGCAAGGTCCCCACCATGGACATCGACGGCCGGTGCGTTCAGGATTCCACCATCCTGGCCAAGTACTGGGAGGAGCAAGTCCCCGAACCCTCCATCTACCCGGACAATCCCTCGGACAAGGGGCTGTGCCTCATGATGGAGGACTGGGCCGACGAGGACCTCAACGGCGCCGTCTTGGCGTTCCGCCGGGCCCAGAACGACGACGAGCTGAAGCAGGCCGAGGACGGGTTGGCGGTCCACCTGGAGAACCTCGACCTCCTCTACTCCGGCAGGGACTTCCTCTTCGACCGCATGACCCTCGCCGACATCTCCATCTACACCCAGCTCCACTACCTCTACACCGCCCTCGACCGCGAGATCGACGGCAAGTACACCCACGTCCACCGCTTCCTGGAGCGCATGATGAAGGCGACGGGCGTGTCGTCGATCAAGGAGGTGGCGTAGGCGCCCTTGGGTCTGTTTGTTCTCAGACCCTGCCCCAACGGATGCAACGGACTACCCGGATTCGAATGATGGGCCGTTCATCCAGGGCCATGGCGCGGTACTGAGTGTATTTCCGGCGCAGCAGCCGGACCGCCTTGCGGTGGGCGTCTCCGTCGGTGAGGATGCCGGCTTCGCCCTGAATGATGATGTGGGCCAGCCGGGACCAGTCCTCGTCGTCGTAGCGGTGGACGACGACGGATATGCAGGGGTTGGCGCGGATGTTGCGGATTCGTTTGAGCTCCCGCGCTGTGGCGGCCTTGGGCTTCTCGTCGATGGGTGAGTAAAGATACTCGCCGTCGAAGGCGAAGCAGAAGGGGACGTTGAGCGGCTGGCCGTGCTCGTCGACCGTGGCCAGAATCCCCACACGGGCCTGACGGATGAACGCCGCTTCCTTGCGGGTCATCGCCGGAACTACAGCCTGTAGTCCCCCAGCAGTGTCGGCGCGAACAGATCCTCCACCGTTGGGATCTCCGCCAGCAGCCCCTGTTCGCCCATGTAGCGGATGAGGGACTCGATGACGTGGCGGTTGGGCTCGATGCCGTAGGGCCACCAGTCGTCGCCGAAGACGTCGCGCAGGAGGGCGATCTCGGCCTGGAGCCAGGGGAGGGTGCTGGCCATGGTGTTGTTGATGTTCATGCGCGCGATGGCGTCGTCCTTGGACCGGCAGAAGGCGGTGTAGAGGCTCCGGGCGACCCAGGGGTTGGCTTCGTACACGTCTTTGCGGATCACCACGGTGTGCATGATGGGGAAGAGCCGGGTGCGCCGGTAGTAGTCGATCTCCACGGACTTGAAGTCGGGGAACAGGCGGCGGATGTGGGGCGCGCCGGCGGCATAGCACGAGGGGATGCGCGCGCTGACGATGGCGTCGATCTCGCCCTTGTCGAGCATGTCGTTCAGGGTGCGGTCCTGCGGGATGGGCTGCACCTTGATCTCCGGCGGCAGCCGCAGCGCGATGCGCTCCTTCCGTCCGGGCACTTCCTGTCCGCCGGTGAACCACTCGGCGTCGCTGGCCTTGACCCCGTAGTCGTCGCTCATGAAACCGCGGATCCACACCGCCGCGGTCATGGCGTACTCGGCCACGCCGATGCGCTTGCCGCTCAGGTCCTCGGGCTTGTCGAGGCCCCGGTCGGTGTTGATGAACACGCAGGAGTGGCGGAAATAGCGCGACGGGTAGACCGGGATGGCGATGAACGGGCTCTCGCCGCGGGACGTCATGGTGATGTAGTTGGACAGCGACATCTCCGAGGCATGGAACTCCTGGTGATGCCCCATGCGCCAGAAGATTTCCTCGGCCTCGAGCGGCAGGTAGTTGAGGGCGATGCCGTCGGGGCTCAGCGAGCCGTCCTGCAGGGTCTTGGTGCGGTCGTAGTCGCCGCACGCCAGCGTCAGATGCAGTTTGGACATAATCGTGTTCCTTGCGCGTCCACGCGCGCGTCGATCCGCCGGGGCCGGTCGCCGGCGCGGCCGGAGGGTCCCGGCGCGGGTTGCATGGTCAAACCTCCACCTTGTGGATGACGAGTCCGGTGACCAGTTTGGGGAAAAAATAGGTGGACTTCTGGGGCATCTTCTCGCCCTTGAGCGAGACGGCGATCATTTCGCCGGCGGTGGGCGGGTTGAGGATCAGGGCGGCCTGGCAGCGGCCGGCCTCCGCCTCGGCCAGCGCCTCCTCGGCGTCGTGGGTGTACGCCACGGCGTCGGTGTTGACGGCGTCGCGGGTGGACACGCCGAGGATGTGCTCCATCAGCAGCACGTGCAGGGTGGTCACGTCCAGCCCGCGGAGCTCCGGGCTCATGTCCGGCGCCAGCCGCTGCATCGCCGCCGCGTCCTTCGGCCGCAGCGCCAGGTAACGCGTGTCGTCCCTGAAGGCGGCGCCGAGCACGCGCGCGCCGTCCTTGGCGTGTTCGAGAGTTTCCAGGAACCGCCGCCGGCCGCCCGCATCCCTGGGAAACGCCTCCACGTGGAAGTACCGCTGGAGCTTCTCTTCAAGCTCCGCGGCGGGCACCGGGGGCATCTCGCGCACCAGCCGGTGGGTGGGCAGGATCACCACGCCTTCCTCGTTCAGGTTGGCGAAGTACATCATCACCCGGTTGAACCCCTCGTCGCCGGTGGCGCCGGGCCGTTCCGCCAAGCGCCGTCGCCGGTAGTTGCCGGCGGCCTCGTAGCGGTGGTGTCCGTCCGCGATGAAGACCTCGCGCTCGCGCAGGGCCTCCCGCACCATGGCGATGAGCCCCGAGTCCGTCACCGCCCACAGCCGCGAGGTGCCGAACTCGCCCAGCTCCGCCTCGACCTTGGGCTTTTTCGAGCGGACGTGCTCGCGCAGAGCGTCGGTGAGGGTGGGCTTCTCGTCGGAGTAGAGCCCGAGGATGGAGCTGAACTGGGCGTCGCACGCCAGCATCAGCTTCAGACGGTCTTCCCTGGGCTCGGCCAGGGTGGCCTCGTGCCCGTGGATGGCGCCGTCGCCGAAGTCCTCGATGGAGGCCAGCGCGATGAAGCCGCGCCGCTCCCGCGTGATGCCGTCCCTCAGCCGGTACTGCTGGCTCAGGTAGTAGATGGCCGGGGCTTCCTCCGGCACCAGCGTGCCCTCGTCCTGCCATTCCCGGAAGCGCTGCGGCACCGTCGCGTACGGATCGGCGTCGCGGCTGAAGTCGATGCGCACGACGTTGCGCGGCGAGCGCTCGTACAGCTCGGCCTGGTGCTCGGGAGAGATGACGTCGTAGGGCGGCGCCATCACGCTCGAGAAATCGCCGACCTTGCCGGGGTCGTAAGTCAGTCCCCGGAAGGGAAAGATCTTGGCCATTGCGGGTCTTCTCCGGCTTCCCCTACGCCTTCAGGCTTTCCTGGAGCTTGGCGTCCCGGGTCTCCACGCCCGCGGCCAGCTCCTCCTTGAAGCGGGCCAGCTTGTCCGCGAGTTCCGGGTCCTTCCGCGCGATGATCTGGGCGGCGAAGATGCCCGCGTTGGCGGCGCCGCCTTTGCCGATGGCCATGGTCGCCACCGGCACGCCGGCGGGCATCTGCACCGTCGCCAGCAGCGCGTCCATGCCGTCCAGCGCGGATGCGCTCAACGGCACGCCGATGACCGGCAGCGTGGTGACCGCGGCCACCACTCCGGCCAGATGCGCCGCCGCGCCCGCGCCGACGATGAACGCCTCGATGCCCCGATCCGCCGCGCCCTTGGCGTAGGCGTGGGTGCGCTCGGGCGAACGGTGAGCGGACGATATGTGCATCTCGTAGGGGATGCCGAAGGACTCCAGCCGCGTGGCGGCCTCCTTCATCACCTCCACGTCGGAATCGCTGCCCATCAATATCGCCACTTTCGGACTCTGATCCGTCACTGTGTCTCCTCCTTCATGCGTCATCTAGTCGCGCTCTATCGCACGCCGTGCGATGTCCCGGCGGTAGTGCATACCCTCCCAGGCAATTTTCCCCACGCCTTCATAAGCCGCTCTGGTGGCCGAGGCAATGGTGTCTCCCAATGCGGTCACGCCCAGCACGCGGCCGCCGGCCGTGTGCCAGCGGTCTTCCCGGCGGGTGGTGCCGGCGTGGAACGCGTATCCGTTGCTCCAGGAATCGAGGGCGTCCAGTCCCTCAATCTCCATACCCGTTCGATATTCGCCCGGATAGCCCTCGGATGCCAGCACGATGCACACCGCCGCCTCATTGGACCACTCGGCGGCCGCTTCCCGCAACCGGCCCTCGGCGGTGGCCATGAGCAGCGACGGGAGGTCGGAGTCGAGGCGCATCATGATGGGCTGGCACTCGGGGTCGCCGAAGCGGCAGTTGAACTCCAGCACCTTGGGGCCGTCCCCGGTGATCATGAGGCCGGCGTAGAGCACGCCGCGGTACACCAGGCCGCGGCGCTTGAGCCCGGCCGCCAGCGGCTTGAGCACCCGCTGCACCACGGCGTCGTGCACCGCCGCGTCCACCACCGGCGCCGGCGAGTACGCTCCCATGCCGCCGGTGTTGGGCCCTTCGTCGCCGTCGAAGATGCGCTTGTGGTCCTGGGCCGAGGCCAGCGGCAGGAAGTCGTCGCCGTCCATCAGGGCCATGAAGGAGGCTTCCTCGCCGATCAGCAACTCCTCGATGACCACCCGCTCGCCGGCCGCGCCGAAGACCCTTTGCCCCATGATGGCGTCGAGGGCGGCTTCGGCCTCGGCCCTGCCCGAGCATAGGATCACGCCCTTGCCCGCGGCCAGGCCGTCCGCCTTGACGACGCAGGGCCGGTTGTGCGCCACGTACCGGCGTGCCTCGTCCAGGTCCGAGAACACCTCGCAGGCCGCCGTGGGGATGCCGTTCTCCAGCATCACCTCCTTGGCGAAGGCCTTGCTGCCCTCGAGCCGGGCCGCCTCGCGGCTGGGTCCGAACACCTTGAGCCCCCGGCTTTCGAACAGGTCGGCGATGCCCGCCACCAGCGGCTGCTCCGGCCCCACCACGGTGAGGTCGATGGCCTCCCGCGCGGCGAAGTCCGCGAGCCTGTCGATCTCGCCTGCGCCGATGTCCACGCGCTCCGCCTGCCGGCCCATGCCGTCGTTGCCGGGCGCGCAGTACAGCCTCTCCACTTCCGGGCTCTGGCGCAGCTTCCAGACCAGCGAATGTTCCCGCCCGCCGCCGCCGATGACGAGGATGTTCATGACGATTCGGGGCGTTGGCGGGCCATTTCAGTGCCTGAAGTGCCGGATGCCCGTGAACACCATGGCCAAGCCGTGCTCGTTGGCGGCGGCGATGACCTCTTCGTCGCGGATGGAGCCGCCGGGCTGGATGACCGCGCGTGCGCCGGCTTCGGCGGCGGCGTCGACGCCGTCGCGGAAGGGGTAGAAGGCGTCGGAGGCCACCACGGAGCCGGCCAGGTCCAGGCCGTGAGTCTTGGCGCGGGTGACGGCGAGCTGGGCGGAGTCCACCCGGCTCATCTGGCCGGCGCCGACGCCGAGCAACTGGTCGCTGGAGGTGAACACGATGGCGTTGGACTTGACGTGGTGGCACACGCGCCAGGCGAAGCCCAGGGCCTTGAACTCGTCGCCTGTGGGCTGCCGCTCGGTCACCACCTTGCATTCCCGGACGTCGATGGGCTTGTGGTCCCAGTCCTGCACCAGCACGCCGCCGTGGACCCGGC
>JAPPNE010000065.1 GCA_028818775.1 Deltaproteobacteria bacterium
CACCAGCGCCAGGCCGGAGATTGCCAGCAGGTAGACCCAGCCGATACCCAGGAGTCTAGTTCGCACGAGCCGCTTCCTCGCCGGCGAGCCCGCCTTCGAGGCCTTCCATGTCCAGGCCGTCGGACGGCGCCACCACCACGGTCTCCGCCGGCGGGAAATGGAGCCGGATCGAATCCCCGCGGTTGATGGCCTCGCGGTGATGCCGCCTCACCCTGACCGGCTGGCCGCAGGACTCGACGGTGTGCACGTAACCCTCGCCGACATAGCTCGACGAGGCCACGGTGCCGGTGACGAGATTGGCGGCCTCCGCCGGAATGTCACCGTCGATCTCGATGTCTTCCGGACGGATGCCCAACATGCAACTCGCCCCGGCCGCAAAACCCTCGCGGGCGGTCCGTTGCGCGTCGAGCTGGCCGAAGGCCGTCTCCACGCGCGCCGTGTCCCCGTTGCCGCCACGGTAGACCGCCGGAAAAATGTTCATGTCGCCGATGAAGCGCGCGACGAACTCGTTTTCCGGACGGTGGTAGACCGCCTGCGGATCGCCGATCTGGACGATGCGGCCCTCCGACATCACCGCGATGCGGTCGCCGGTTTCCAGGGCTTCAGCCTGGTTGTGGGTGACGTGGATCGTCGTCAGGTTGAGCCGGTGCATCAGGTCGCGCATCTGGGCGCGCAGCCGGACCTGGAGCTTGAAGTCCAGGTTACTCAGCGGCTCGTCCATCAACAGGATGCGGGGCTGCAGCGCCAGCGCCCGCGCCAGCGCCACCCGCTGCTGCTGGCCGCCGCTCAGCGTGATCACCGGCCGTGCGGCCAGGGCGTCGAGGCCGAGCATCTCGAGCACCTCGCCGACGCGGTCCCGCACCGACTCCTTGTCCATCTTCAGGCGGCCGCGCCGGAGCGGGAAGGCGATGTTCTCGAACACGTCCATGTGCGGCCAGATGGCGTAGGACTGGAACACCATGGCGATGGGGCGTTGATCGGGCGGGACGAAAAAGCCGTTTTCGGCGTCGAAGATGGGATGCCCGTCGATGCGGATCTCGCCCGCGGTGGGCCGTTCCAGTCCGGCGATGGAACGCAGCATGGTGGTCTTGCCGCAGCCCGACGGGCCCAGCAGGACGAAGAACTCGCCCGTGGCGATGTCCAGGTCGATGCCGCGCAGGGCGTGCACCACGCCGTCCCGCAATGGAAACTTCGCCTCAAGACGCCGTGTCTGCAGCACCGCCATCGTTCGGTTCCAGGGTTACGGTCTATTCGGACGCGAGAACCCCTTCGTCCTGCAGCCGCTTGATGGTGGCTTCGGCCGTGGCGCGCGCATCGCCGCCGGTGTCGCTGGACATGAAGGTCTGCTTCTCGAATTCACGGCCGAAGAACTCGGACTTGACCTGTGCCGGGAAGTTCATGAACACCTCGGTGCGCCGCTTCCGCTGCCGGTCGAGATCGACGGTGGAGACCAGCACGGATTCGCCCGCCCCGTCGATGCGGGCGTCGACGTGGCCGAGGTAGTTGACGACCGTGGAGGCGCCGCGCGTGCCCTGCGCCGCGCTGTACCGGCCGCTCAGCGCGCCGGCGTTGGCGGAGGCCACGTACACGAGGTTCTCGTAGGCGCGCGACCGGCGCACCTGGTCGCGCGTCTCGGCCATGGGCCCGTTGGTCTCGGTGGTGGGGTGCAGCAGGATCTCGGCGCCGCGAAAGGTCAGGGCGCGCGACAGCTCGAAGAAGTTCACGTCGTGCTCCACGATCGTCGCGAGCCGCCCGTACGGCGTATCGAGCACCGGGAACAAGGAGTCCTCGCCGTACCGCCGGACGTACTCCGTGTACACGTCCGCCGGACAGACGCTGGGGATCAGCCCTTCCACGTTGTGCTCGTGGCACTTGCGGTAGCGCAGTTCCACGGCGCCGGAGGGACCGGCGATGAAGCCCGTCGTGAACCACACCTCGGACCAGTCCGGGTCCCGTTCGAAGGCGGCTCCCGCCACGTAGACCCCGTGCTCCCGTGCGAACGCCCCGATCACTTCGGTCTCGGGCCCGGGTATCTCGATGCAGACCGCCTTCCAGTCATCGGGTGTGCGCTTGTGGTTGAACCCCTGAAGCCACGCTTCGGGGAACACCACGACGCGCGCCTCGTCCCGGACCACCGCCGCCTCGGCGATATCCAGCCCGCGCCGGAGGTTGCGGGCGATGACGTCGTCCTTGCGGTCCGGGTCGTCGATGACCTCGATGGACGACTGGACACAGGCGATCTGGAACTTCTTCGGCATGGTCAGGCCAGGGCGCGGTTCTGTTGTTCCGACGGGGCCGCCGGTTCGTATCCCTCGGGCGGCGCGTAGACCCCGTCCCGGAGATAGCGCGCGATCACCGCCTCCGTGCTCTGCCGCGCCTCGGACTTGTGCGCGATGGGCGCTTCGAGCCAGCGGTTGATGCCGGTGGCCTGGTGCCGGGTGTATTCGCGCGCATAGATCTCCGTGCGCGACTGCACCAGGATGTTGTCGCGTATCTCCGCGCGCCGCTCCCTCAGAGCCCGCAGGTCGATGGGGCCGATGGCCAGCGCCTCGCCGGGGTTGGGAGCCGCGCCGGCCACCTTGCCGTTGAAGTCGACGATCTCGGAGCCGCCGTGGGAACGGTGCAGGGGCGAGATCTCGCCGTCGCGCCGCTCCTGGAAGTTCAGGCCCGGCGAATCCGCGAACACGTTGCCCGACACCTGCGCGGCGTAGCCGCCGTGATTGGAGGAGATGACGTACATGCAGTTCTCGTAGGCGCGGGTGCGCCGGCTCATCTCCCACGGCTCCCGGTGCGGTCCATACGGCTCGCCCGTGCAGTGCAGCAGGATCTCCGCGCCGTGCTGCGCGAAGGCGCGCGGCATCTCCGGGAAGTTGATGTCGTAGCAGTTGATGAGCGCGAGCCGCCCGATCTCGGTGTCCACCACCGGGAAGAGCGCGTCTTCCCCGCCCTCGTTCTTCACGTACAGGTCATAACAGCCGGTGGGTGTCGAATAGGTGGTGTGGCCCTGTACGTCGGCTCCGTTGATCTTGCGGTAGCGCAGCACGAGGTCGCCCGACGGGCCGAACAGGTAGGCGGAGTTGAACCAGCGGTTCGGATAGGCCGGATCGTACTCCATGGTGCCGCCGGCCACATAGGCTCGGTTGATGCGCGCGAAGTTGGCGAGGGGCTCCAGCTCCGGCCCGGGAATGCGGAGGGCGATGCGCGTCCATTCCTCCACCGAGCGGACGTGCTCCACGCCGGTCAGGGAGAACTCGGGCAGCACGTAGAGCTTCGCCTGGCCCCAGCGGCAGCTTACGTACTCCATTAGCGAGAGGTAGCGATTGACGTTCTCACGGATGATGGCATCGCGCCATTCCGGTTCGCGGACGTGGCGGATGATGGTCTGAACGGCGACCGCCGTGTATTTCTCGATCATCTTCGAGCTCCCTTCCTCCCCGCGGCCCTTGTCCATGAGCGCCGCCCCCCACCCCTGGATTCCCGCTTCCGCGGGAATGACGTTTCGGGGGTGCCGTTGCCTGTTGTGGGTCCTACTGTTGTGGGTCCTATACGGCTGCGACCCGTTCCTCCATCCCCAGGCGGCGCGCCACGGGGAAAACCTCGTCACGGAGGAGCCTCATGGTCTGACGGACACTGTCGTCGGGCACGTTGCCGATCTTGACGCTCAGATTGGTCACGCCGTGACCGAACTCCTCGTAAAGTCGCGTGATCTGTTCGATGGCCATGTCCGGCGTTCCGCACATGACCAGACCGCGCTCCATCCGCTCCTCAAGGGAAAGCTGATTGTGTGTACGGAGCTTCGTCGTCTGGCGCTCGGCGTCCTGGTCATCCTTGAAATAGCGGGTCTTCTGCACGACCAGCCGCTGTGCCGTGCGGATGCCCCCGCCAAGCACGTTGAAGAAGTAGTCGTAGCCCCGGCGCAGCGTCTTGACCGCCTCGTCCTTGCTCGGGGCGACGGAGCAGTTCATGGCGAGGATGATATTGTGGGGCCGCGGCTCCCAGCCGAGCTTGCGCGCATGTTCCCGGTAGACGTCTATGGAGTGGTGCGCCGTTTCGTAGTCCTGGACGCGCAGGACGCCCATGGTCGCGCCGTGCTCGGCGGCGAGGCGGGCGGAGCCGTCGCTGCTCGCCGACATGACGATCTCGGGATGCGGCTTCTGGGCCGGCTTGGGCCAGATGGAAACCGCGCGGAACTGGTAATACTCGCCCTCCCAGCCGAACGGCTCCGGCTCGGTCCAGGCCTTCTTGATCAGTTCGATGGCCTCGTTCATGCGCCCGTAGGACTCGCTGGGCGCGACGTTGTAGGCGACGTATTCGTGCGGAATACCGCGCATGAACCCGGCGACCAGCCGCCCGCCGGAAATCATGTCCAGCATGGCGTATTCCTCGGCCACGCGGATCGGGTTGACGATGGGCACGATGTTCCCGGATTGCAGGATCATCGACTTGCTGGTGCGTTCGGCGACGCACGCGCCGATCAGGTTGGGGTTCGGCATCAGCCCGTAGGGACTCATGTGGTGTTCGTTGTTGCCGATCCAGTCGAAGCCGCACTCCTCGGCGAACACCTTGGTGTCGATCCCGGCCCGGAAGATCCGCATGCCTTCGTCCGGGGAGAACTGCTTGTTGGCCACCGGCCAATCCTGCCCGACCTTTTCGACTCCGGTATAGGGCATGTGGTGCGTGTACGAGAATTTCATTCTACTTCCTTGGAGGGCTGCAGTCCGTTCTCCCGGAACCGTGGCCGGACTGTTCGCTTGGTTGCGCGTTTGTATCCTCGGCCAATGTCCTATTGTTTGTCAACTATGAGCCGGACGCGCACGACGGCCTTCAGTTCGCCGTCCGAAACCCAGTACTCCGCCGGAAACCTTGGCGAACTATTCCGAATTGGACGGCGAGCCATTCCGAAACGGACGGAAGCCATACGTCCTGGGGCCCCGCCGGAGGCGCAGCGGAATCCCTACCCGATCCGCTCCAACCCGCCCATGTACGGCCGTAGCACCTCCGGGATCACGACGCTGCCGTCTTCCTGCTGGCAGTTCTCCAGGATCGCCACCAGGGTGCGGCCGACGGCCAAGCCGGAGCCGTTGAGGGTGTGCACGAGCTGGGGGCGCTGCTTGGGAGCCGGGCGGTAGCGGATGGCGGCGCGGCGGGCCTGGAAGTCGGTGCAGTTGGAGCAGGAGCTGATCTCCCGGTAGGTCCCCTGCCCCGGCAGCCACACCTCGATGTCGTAGGTCTTGGCCGCGGAGAAGCCCAGGTCCGCGGTGCAGAGCTCCACCACCCGGTAGTGCAGCCCAAGGCGCTGGAGCACGGCCTCGGCGTCGCGGGTGAGCTTCTCCAGTTCCTCGAAGGAGCTTTCCGGCTCGACGATCTTCACCAGCTCCACCTTGTTGAACTGGTGCTGGCGGATCAGCCCGCGCATGTCCTTGCCGTAGGAGCCCGCCTCCCGGCGAAAACAGGGGGTGTAGGCGCAGTAGTAGCGGGGCAGGTCGGAGGCGTCCAGGACCTCTTCCCGGTGGATGTTGGTGAGCGGCACCTCGGCGGTGGGGATGAGGAAGTAGTCGGGGTCCGCGGTGCGGAACATGTCCGCCTCGAACTTGGGGAGTTGCCCGGTGCCGGTCATGGTGTCGCGGTTCACCAGGAACGGCGGCAGCATCTCCTCGTAGCCGTGCTCCCGGGTCTGCAGGTCCAGCATGAAGGCGATCAGCGCCCGCTCCAGCAGCGCGCCGTGGCCCCGGTAGAGGGTGAAGCGCGCGCCGGTGAGCTTGGCGCCACGGGCGAAGTCGAGGATGCCGAGGTTTTCGCCGATCTCCCAGTGATTCTTCGGGGTGAAGCCGAACTCGGGAGCCGCGCCCCAATCCCGAAGCACCGGGTTGTCGGCCTCGGACTCGCCCACGGGCACGCCGGCGTCCGGAAGGTTCGGGATGTCCAGCATGGAATCGCTGAACCGGCGCTCGGTCTCGGCGAGCGGCTGATCCAGTGCGTCGAGCTCTTTGCTGACTGCGCCGATCTCCTCCATCAGGGACGCGGCGTCGCCGCCCGACTTCTTGAGCCGGCCGATCTCGCCGGAGAGCTTGTTCTTCTGCTCCTTGAGCCGCTCCCAGCGGGCGAGGGTCTCCCGGCGTTCCCGGTCCGCCGCCAGCACGGCCTCCCAGTCGATATCTGTCCCTCTCGCGGCCATGCGCTCCCGCAACCCTTCCGGGTCCTCGCGCAGGATCCTGACGTCAATCATCCACTATCCCTTCTCCTACGGCTCGGAAAAATCGAACGCATGGCGGACATGGCACACCGCCGGCGGAGTCGAACCGAGCGAAATGCCGACCACATCGAACTGGACGTCACGGTCATGCAACCGGTGTCTGGTGAGGTAATGAAGAGCAACACGCTTCAACCTGCGCTGCTTGGCGGCGTTGACCGCTTCCAGAGGCGCGCCCGACGTGTCCACCCTGCGGGTCTTGACCTCCACGAACACCACCGCGCGTTTGTCGAGGGCGATCAGGTCGATCTCGCCAAGAGGGCACCGGTAGTTGCGTTCGACGACAGCGTAGCCTCGGCGCTTGAGGTAGCGCTCGGCGAGATCCTCTCCGGCCTTGCCCAGGGACTTCCGCTCATCGCCCATCCCTTTTTCTGGCAGCAAAGAGCCGCACCGGCAAGCCTGCCTCCGTGGCCTCGGCGGACCCTGGCGCCGTGTGCTCCCGGAATTCCCGCACGGGCTTGAAGCTGCGGCGATGGATGGGACAGGGACCATGGCGGTCCAGCGCCGCGGAATGGCGGCGGCTGCGGTAACCCTTGTGGCTGGCGAAGCCGTACTCCGGATACAGGGCGTCCAGCTCCACCATCATCCGGTCTCGGGCGACCTTGGCGATGATGGAAGCGGCCGCGATGGAGAAGCAGAGCCGGTCGCCGCCCTTGACGGCGCGCTGCGCCGGCGCCGCCGTCCACGGGCCGCCGTCCTCCAAAAGACTCGCGGCGGGGATGCCGTGGGGCCCGTCGATCATGAGGTAATCCGGCGTGACCGCCAAGCCCCGGACGGCGCGGGCCATGGCCAGGAGGCTGGCCCGCAGGATGTTGAAACGGTCGATCTCCTGCGCATCGGCCACGCCCACCGCCCACGAGGCGGACTGTTCCTTGATCCAATCGGCCAGGCGCTCGCGTTTTCTGGCGGTCAACAGCTTCGAGTCCTTGATGTCGGGATTGAAGGCGCCGGGATCGAAGACCACCGCCGCGGCCACCACCGGTCCCGCCAGGGGGCCGCGCCCAACCTCGTCCACGCCGGCGACGCATCGAAAACCCCGCGAAAGTGCATCCGTTTCGTAGGACGTGCCGTCGGGTCCACGGCGCTCGGGAGCGAGCAGGCGGCCGTTTCGAGACGGTTCGGGCGAGGTTCGTTTGCCGGGCATTCGAGGCGTATGATAGAAAATCGGCGTGAAAATCACCAGCGAAGAGGTCCGGCACGTGGCCACCCTCGCCCGTCTGGACCTCACTCCGGACGAGCAGGAACAGCTCGCCGGCCAGCTCGACCGCATCCTCGAATACATGGACAAGCTCAACGAGCTCGACACCGGCGGCGTCGAGCCCATGTCCCACGCGGTGGACGTCGTCAACGTCCTGCGCCCGGACCGGGCCGTCAACCAGCCGCGGACCGACGCCCTGCTGCGCAACGCCCCAGCCCGGGATGACGACTTCCTGAGCGTCCCGAAGATCATTGAATGACATGACATCGGAACGAACGGCAGCAGGCCGATCCCCGTTCGTCCTGAGCGTAGCGGAGCGAAGTCGAAGGGCGCCATGACCACCGATCCGTGTTTCCTCAGCATCCATGAACTGCACGACCGGCTGTTACGCCGGGAGTTGAGCGCCGTCGAGTTGGCGGAGGCGCTGTTCGCGCGCATCGACGGCACGGACGATACCATCGGCGCCTACCTTGCCGTGTGCCGCGAGCAAGGCCTGGAGGCCGCACGTCGAGCGGACGCTCGCTTCGCCGAGGGCGACGTGTCGTCGAAGCTGCTCGGCATCCCCGTGGCGCTCAAGGACGTGCTCCTCACAGACGGCGTGGCCACCACGTGTGCGTCCAGGATCCTGGACGGGTTTTCGCCACCCTATGACGGCACCGCGGTGCGTCGCCTCAAGGAAGCCGGCGCCGTGCCGCTGGGCAAGACCAACATGGACGAGTTCGCCATGGGCTCCTCCACCGAGAACTCCGGCTACTCCATCACCCGCAATCCGTGGAACCCTGACCATGTGCCAGGCGGGTCCTCGGGCGGTTCCGCGGCCGCGGTGGCGGCCGGCCAGTGCATCGCCGCGCTGGGCACCGACACCGGCGGTTCCATCCGACAGCCGGCGTCGTTCTGCGGAATCGTGGGCCTAAAGCCCACCTACGGACGGGTCAGCCGCTACGGCGTGGTGGCCTATGCGTCGTCGCTGGACCAGGTGGGACCCATGACTCGAGACGTGACCGACTGCGCGCTGGTGCTCCAGGCCGTCGCCGGCCACGACCCCGCAGACTCCACCTCGGTGGACGTGCCGGTGCCGGACTACGCCGCAGCGCTCACGGGCGATGTGAAGGGATTGAAGATCGGCGTCCCGAAGGAGTACTTCGCCGCCGGGCTCCAGCCCGAGGTGGAGCAGGCCGTGCGGCGAGGCATCGACGAACTGGAGAAGGCCGGCGCCCTGGTGACGGAGGTGTCGCTGCCGCGCAACGACTACGCCGTAGCCGCCTACTACATCATCGCCGCGGCCGAGGCCAGCTCGAACCTGGCCCGCTACGATGGCATGCGCTACGGCCCAAGGGTCCAGGCCGAAGACCTGACCTCCACCTACATGAAGAGCCGCGCCCAGGGCTTCGGGCACGAGGTGAAGCGGCGGATCATGCTGGGCACCTACGTGCTCTCCGCCGGCTACTACGACGCCTATTATCTCAAGGCCCAGAAGGTGAGAACCTTGCTCAAACAAGACATGGAGTCCGCCCTGGGAGAATGCGACGCCATCGTCGCCCCCACCTGCCCCACCACCGCCTTCAAGCTCGAAGAGATGACCCACGACCCGCTGCAGATGTACCTGTCGGACATCCTCACCATCTCCGTGAACCTCGCCGGCCTGCCGGCGCTGTCCGTGCCCTGCGGGTTCGACGACGCCGGCCTCCCCATCGGCATGCAGATCATCGGCCGGCACTTCGACGAAGCCACGGTGCTGCGCCTGGGCTACGCCTACGAGCAGGCGACGGAGTGGCGTACGCTGAGGCCGGAAATTTAGCCCCGCACCCGAAAGCCCTGCACTCCCTGCCTCAGCCCGCCCATGGACCCCGGGGCAAGCCCTGGGTGACGGAAAGTGGGATTCCCCGCGTTACCGGTCCGAGCGTCCTCGGTTCAAGCGGTACCCAGAATCAGCGTGGCGTGCATGGCCAGGCTGCCGCCGTGGCCGCTGATGATGCCCACCTTGGCGTCGGGTACCTGGCGTTCGGGCTCGACCTCGTTGCCACGGAGTTGGCGGGCGCCTTCGGTGAGGTGGAGCATTCCTTCCAGGTGGGCCTGGGACAGGAGGCCGCCGTGGGTGTTGAGGGGGATCTCGCCGTTGATGCCGATGCGGCCGTCCTTGACGAAGTCCTTGCCCTCGCCCTTCTCGCAGAAGCCGTAGTCCTCCAGGGTGATCATGGCGGTGATGGTGAAGCAGTCGTAGAGCTCGGCGAAGTCCATGTCCCTGGGCTCAAGCCCGGCCATGTCGTAGGCCATGCGCGAGGACTTGCGTCCGCCCAGGGTGGTGAGGGTGGGCGCGTCCAGCAGGCTGAAGTGGGGGTGGTGCTGCCCCATGCCGAGGATCACCACCGGCGGCTTGGGAAAGTCCTTGGCGCGCTCCAGGCTCGTGACCAGCACCGCGCCGCCGCCATCGGACTCGAGGGAGCAGTCGAGCAGGTGCAATGGGTCGACGATCATGCGGGACTGCTGGTGGTCCTCGATGGTGATGGGCTTCTTCATGGTGGCGTTGGCGTTCAGCGACGCATGCCGGCGGGTGGAGACGGCGATCTCCGCCAGGTCCTCGCTACGGGTGCCGAACTCGTACATGTGGCGCTGGGCCGCCAGGGCGTGGCCGGCGGCGGCGGCGAAGTGGCCCCAGGGCCGCTCCCAGTGCTCGTCGCCGCGACGGATGGGGTAACCGGGAGTGGCGTCACCGGTGGAGCGCTTGCGCGCGTGCACGCACAGCACCGTGTTGCACATGCCGGCGTCGATGGCCATGACCGCGTGCTGCACCATGGCGATGGGAGTGGCGCCGCCCAAGGCCAGGTCGGTGGCGTACACCGGGGTGATGCCGGCCATGTGCGCCAGACGCACGGCGTAGCTCCGGTGGGCGTCGTTCAGCGGCTGGTTGGTGAGGAAGCCGTCCACCGCGTCGCCGCGTATGCCCGCGTCGTCGAGACATGCGCGGATGGCCTCCAGGTGCAGAGAGTGCGTGGTTCCGTCCGGACGCTTGCCCACCTGCGTCTCGCCCACGCCGACGATGGCGTATTTTCCCCCGAGATTGGCCATGGTTCCTCCTTGGCGGGGCAGAGCCCCGCGCCGCGGAATGATTGAGAATCCGTAACAACAAAGGGTCGAGGGCGTCAAGAATTGCGGACACACGGCCTTTCTGTTACCTGCCGAAGCATGAGCTACGAAACGGTCATCGGTCTGGAGGTGCACGCGCAGATCCTGACCGAGTCCAAGATCTTCTGCGGCTGTTCCACGCGCTTCGGGGAGGCGCCCAACCGCAACACCTGCCCGGTGTGCATGGGCTTTCCGGGGGTGCTGCCGGTGCTGAACCGCAAGGTGGTGGAGCACACCATCCGCACCGGGTTGGCCACCCACTGCACCATTGCCGCGCGCAGCCGCTGGGCGCGCAAGAACTACTTCTATCCCGACCTGCCCAAGGGCTATCAGATCAGTCAGTACGAGTTGCCATTGTGCACGGGTGGCCACGTGGACGTGGGCGTGAACGGCGGTGCGAAACGGGTGCGGCTCACACGCATCCACATGGAGGAGGACGCGGGCAAGAACATTCACGACGCGCGCGGCGACCACAGCTTGGTGGACCTCAACCGGGCGGGGGTGCCGCTCATGGAGATCGTGAGCGAGCCAGACATGCGCAACCCCGGCGAGGCCGGCGAGTACCTGCGGACCCTGCGCTCGATCCTGGAATACCTCGAGGTGTGCGACGGCAACATGGAAGAGGGGAGCTTCCGCTGCGACGCCAACGTGTCGCTGCGGGAGGCGGGAGACGAGGAGCTGGGCGTCAAGGTGGAGATCAAGAACCTCAACTCGTTCAAGGCGGTGGAGAAGGCGCTGGAATACGAGATCCGGCGCCAGGGACAGGTGCTTTCCGAGGGAGGCGCGGTGGTGCAGGAGACGCGCCTGTGGGACCCGGACGCGGAAGTCACCCGGTCCATGCGCTCCAAGGAACACGCCCATGACTACCGCTACTTTCCCGATCCGGACCTGCTGCCGCTGGAAATAGACGACGCGTGGATCGACGAGATCCGCGCCACCCTGCCGGAGCTGGCGCAGGAGCGGCAGAACCGTCTCGTGGAGCAGTACGGACTGCCTGACTACGACGCGGACATCCTCACGCAACGACGTGACGTGGCCGACTACTTCGAGGCCGCGGTCAAGGCCCACGCCAATCCCAAGGCCATCGCCAACTGGCTCATGGGGGATCTCTTCCGGGTGCTCAAGGAACGCAAGCTCGACGCCGCGCTGCGCATCGAGAGCTGGCCCGTGGCGGCCGCGGATCTGGCACGCATGGTGAAGTTGGTGGACGAGGGCACCATCAGCGGCAAGCTCGCCAAGACCGTGTTCAACGAGATGTTGGAGACCGACAAGGGGCCGGACGCCATCGTCAAGGAGAAGGGGTTGGAGCAGGTGTCGGACACCGGTGCATTGGACGCCGCCGTGGACGAGGTGCTGGCGGCGTGCGCGGCGCAGGTGGAAGAGTACCGCGCCGGCAAGGAGAAGGTCTTCGGCTTCCTCGTGGGTCAGGTGATGAAGGCCACGCGCGGCAAGGCGAATCCGCAGATGGTCAACGAGATACTTCGCGGCAAGCTACAGGGCTGACGGCCGCGTCGGATCAGCGTCAGGTGCGGTAGTCCGAGTTGATCCGCACGTACTCGTGCCCGAGGTCGGAGGTCCATACGGACGTGCCGGCGTCGCCCATGCCGAGGCTGATGCGGACGGTGAACGACGGGCGCTGCATGACCTTGGCGGCGGCGGACTCGCGGGTGCCGACGGCGAGGCCGCGGCGCACCACCTTGACGCTGCCCAGAACCACGTCGATGGTTTCTTCCACCACGGGCACGCCGGCGTTGCCGATGGCCATCATGAAGCGGCCGATGTTGGGGTCCTCGCCGAAGAAGGCGGTCTTGACGAGCTTGGAGTTGGCCACGGTGAAGGCCACCTTGCGCGCCTCGGCCACCGTGCGGGCGCCGTCCACGCGGATCTCCACCAGCTTCTTGGTGCCCTCGCCGTCGGCCACGATCTTGAGCGCCAGCTCCTTCATCACCCGGGTCATTTCCCGCTCCAATACGTCCTCGCCCTCGCCGCCGCGGGTGATGCGGGGGTTTCGGGCGACGCCGTTGGCCAGGCACAGCACGGTGTCGTTGGTGCTGGTGTCGCCGTCCACGGTGATGGCGTGGAAGGTCGCGTCCGTGGCCCGGCGCACCATCGGGCGCAACACGGCCGGGGCGACGGCGGCGTCGGTGAGCACGTAGCACAGCATGGTCGCCATGTTGGGAGCGATCATGCCGGCGCCCTTGGCGATACCCGCGATGTGGATGGTGCGGCCGCCGATGCGGCACGTGGCCGCGGCGATCTTGGGGCCGTTGTCCGTGGTCATGATGGCCTGGGCGGCGTCCTGGAGCGCGCCGGGCGAGAGCGCCGCGGCGGCATCCGCGATGCCGCGCGTGATCTTGTCCATGGGCAGGCGCACGCCGATGATGCCCGTGGAGGACGGCAGCACCCGCCGCGCGTCGATGTCCAGGTGCCGCGCCGTCTCGGCGCACATGGCTTCCGCGTCCCGGAGCCCGCCCGGACCGGTGCAGGCGTTGGCGTTGCCGCTGTTCACCACCACCGCCTGAAGCTGCCCCGAGCGCACGTGTTGCGCGCCGGCGGTGACGCTCGGGCTCTTGACGCGGTTCCTGGTGAACACGGCGGCCGCGGCGGCCGGGCCCTCGGAGGCGATGAGCGCCAGGTCCTTGCGCCCGCTCTGCTTGAGGCCGCAGGCTACACCGGCGAAGCGGAAACCCGGCACTCCGGACGGGGTCTTCACTTGCCGTGGCATCGCTTGTACTTCTTGCCGCTGCCGCACGGACAGGGGGCGTTGCGCCCCACCTTGTCGCCGTCCCGCCGCACCGTGGACACGCGCTCCGGGCCCTCGCCGTCGCCGTGGCTCAACATCATCTGCCGGGGCGCCTGCCGGGCTTCCAGCTCTTCCAGCTCGGCGGCCGAGCGCTCGTGGTCCACCTCCACCGTGAAGAGCTTCCCGACCACGTCTTCCTGTATCCGGTCGGACATCTCCTGGAACAGCTCGTACCCTTCCCGCTGGTACTCGTGCAGCGGGTTCTTCTGGCCGTAGCCGCGCAGGCCGATGCCCTCCTTGAGGTGGTCCATGTTGAGGAGGTGGTCCTTCCACAGGACGTCGATGGTCTGGAGCATGATGATGCGCTCGAGCTGCCGCAGCAGCTCCGGGCTCAGTCGCTCCTCCTTCTCCTCATAGCTCTGCGTAACCAGGTCGACGACCTTCTCCTCGACATCGTCGGCGTTGAGGCTTTGCATCTCCTCCGGCGTGAACTCCAGCCGCACGTTGAAGCGCCCTCGGAGACTCTCCACGAGACCCGCGAGGTCCCACTCCGACGCCATGGCCTGCTTGTCCACGAAGCGGCCGGCGGTCTCCTCGGCAAGCTGGGTGGCCATCTCCAGCACGTCGTCCCGGAGCTTGTCGCCCGCGAGCGCGTCCCGGCGCTGGCCGTAGACCACCTCGCGCTGCTTGTTCATGACGTCGTCATATTCCAGCAAGTGCTTGCGGATATCGAAATTGTGCGCCTCCACCTTCTTCTGGGCGTTCTCGATGGCCCGGCTCACGAGCCCGTGCTCGATGGGCACCCCCTCCTCCATGCCCAGCCGGTTCATGATCCCCTGCATGCGGTCGGCGCCGAAGATGCGCATGAGGTCGTCTTCCAGCGACAGGAAGAACCGTGACGCGCCCGGGTCGCCCTGGCGTCCGGCGCGGCCACGCAACTGGTTGTCGATGCGGCGGCTCTCGTGGCGCTCGGTGCCGATGATGTGGAGCCCGCCGGCCGCCACCACCTTGTCCCGCTCGGTCGTCGAGTTGTCCTGGTAGCCGGCGAGGATCTCGTCGTAGCGGTGACTGTAGGCCTCCGGCGCTTTCTCCAGCTCTTCGCGCACCTCCTCCACCGCCTGCACGTACTCGAGCCGCTTGGACTCGTAGGCCTCGTGGGCCTCCCGGGTCTCCTTCTCGTAGGGAATCCGCAGCGCCTCGCAATGGGCTTCCGCCTCCTCGAAGGCGGCGCGGTTGGCCTCGAAATCCTTCACCAGCGCCGCGTCCTCGCTCGTGGAGACCACCGACTGCGTGACCACGAACTCGTACTCCTCGAGGCGCTGTTCGTACAGCCGGCGGCTGTCGTCGACAGCCTCCAGCAGTTGCTGCCGCTGGCCGTCGGCGCCCTGCCAGCGCTCCACGAACGCGCCGAAGGCCTCGCACGCCGCGCGGAACTCGCGTCGCGCTGGCGACTTCTCCACGTCCTCGTGTGCCAGCACCGCGGTGTCGAGAGTCTCCTTGACCTCGAGGTACGACTCCGGGATGGCGCGGAAGCTGTGCAGGGCGTCGATGAGCTCGGACGAGGACACCTCTTCGTACTCCTGGCGGAGGTCGCGGAACGGCGACAGCCCCATGAGGCGGCCCTGGATCTCGGTGAAGCTGCGCAAGGCGTCGCTGCGCTGCTGCTCGTACGTTTCCGACGCCGCCTTGTAGCGTTCGTCGGCTTGGCGGACCTGCTGGTCGTACTTCTCCTTCAGCTCCCGCAACGCGTCCTCGTAGCGCTGCGCTCCCTGGAGCGGCAGCTTGGCGGCGCGGGTGATCCATTCGTTCTCCATGTCGGAGCGCGCCAGGAACTCGGGGTTGCCTCCCAGCAGGATGTCGGTGCCGCGGCCGGCCATGTTGGTGGCGATGGTGACGGCGCCGAGCCGCCCCGCCTGCGCGATGATGGACGCCTCGGCCTCGTGGTTCACGGCGTTGAGGACGTTGTGTTTGACCTTCTTCTTCTTGAGCATCGAGGAGATCAGCTCCGACTTCTCCACCGACACCGTGCCCACCAGCACGGGCTGGCCCTTGGCGTTGGATTCCGCGATCTCCTCCACCACCGCCTCGTACTTCTCGCGCTCGGTGCGGTACACCACGTCGGCGTAGTCCGCCCGGACCATGGGCCGGTGGGTGGGCACCACCACCACGTCGAGGTTGTAGATCTTCTTGAACTCGGGGGCCTCGGTGTCGGCGGTGCCGGTCATGCCCGCGAGCTTCGTGTACATGCGGAAGTAGTTCTGGATCGTGATGGTAGCGAGGGTCTGGTTCTCCTCGCGGATGTGCACCCCCTCCTTGGCCTCCACCGCCTGGTGCAGCCCGTCGGACCAGCGCCGCCCCGGCATGAGCCGGCCGGTGAACTCGTCGACGATGATGATCTCGCCGTCCTTGATGACGTAGTCGACGTCGCGCTTGAAGATGTTATGGGCCTTCAGCGCCTGGTTGACGTGGTGGAGCGTATCGATGTGCCGTGGGTCGTAGAGGTTGTGCACCCCCAGCAGCCGCTCCACCTTGGCCACGCCGCCCTCGGTGAGGGAGACGGTCTTGGCCTTCTCGTCGATGGTGTAGTCGCCCTGGGCCTCGATGGCCGCCCGGTCCTCCTGACGCACATCGCCCTGGGTCACGGCGCCGCGCTGGAGCTTGGGGATGATGCGGTTCAGCCCGTAGTACTTGTCGGTGGACTCCTCCGCCGGCCCCGAGATGATGAGCGGGGTGCGCGCCTCGTCGATCAGGATGTTGTCCACCTCGTCCACCACCGCGAAGTGGAGCTCCCGCTGGACGTATTCCTCCAGCGCGAACTTCATGTTGTCGCGCAGGTAGTCGAAGCCGAACTCGTTGTTGGTGCCGTAGGTGATGTCCGCCCGGTAGGCCTCCTGGCGCGAGACCGGCCGCAGGTTAAGGTAGCGGTAGTCCTTGGTGATGTAGGTGGGGTCGAACTGGTAGCTGTGGTCGTGCACGATGGAAGCCACCGACAGCCCCAGGGCGTGGTAGATGGGCCCCATCCACTGCACGTCGCGCCGCGCCAGGTAGTCGTTGACCGTGATCAGGTGGACGCCCTTGCCGGTGAGCGCGTTCAGGTAGAACGGCAGCGTCGCCACCAGGGTCTTGCCCTCGCCGGTCTTCATCTCGGCGATCTTGCCCTCGTGCAACACCATGCCGCCGATGAGCTGGGCGTCGAAGTGGCGTAGCCCGATGGTGCGCCGGGACGCTTCCCGTGTGGCCGCGAAGGCCTCCGGCAGGAGGTCGTCCAGGGTCTCGCCGTCGCCCAGCCGCCGCCGGAACTCGTCGGTCTTCTCCCGCAACTCCGCGTCCGTCAGCTTCTCGAACTCCGGCTCCAGCCCGTTGATGTGCTCCACCACCGGCCTGAGCCGCTTGACCTCCCGGTCGTTCTTGGTGCCGAAGACCTTCTTGACGATGTTGCCGCCGAACATGGCTTCAGGATAGCGATTCAGGGGGCGAGTTGCAATTTTTGGCGCCTCTCAAACTCAAAGCGACGACCAGAAACAACAAGACCCCGGGCGCATACCAATGGCAGAGGCGGGTCCGGGGTTTACGTGGGACCCCTCAGGCCGCCCCCACCAACTCGTTCCCCAACTCCTTGCCGCAGCTCGGGAAGTAGCCGAACACCTGGTCCCAGACTTCGCGGGTTTCCATGCACAGGTAGATGGGGACCACCGGCGCGGCCTCGCGGATCCAGCCGCGCATCTTGCGGTACATGGCTACGCGCAGGGGCTGGAAGTAGCGCATCTTGCCGTCGGGGCACGGGACCTGTTCGCCGGAGAGGATGCGGGTGGCGGGGAAGCGCCGGCGCATCACGCGCTTGAGCGACGGGGTGGTGCGGAGCACGCCCATGCTGGTCCAGGCCATGCGGCGGTGGTCCAGGCGGGTGAAGATCCGGTGCAGCAGGTCGCGGTAGTCTTCTTCCCAGCCGGGGTACTCCACCATGGGGTCGAAGTGGAAGCCCAGCTTGTAGCCGGCCTGCTGACAGCGGTAGGCGGCGTCCAGACGCTCTTCGAGGGAGGCGGTCAGGCCCTCGTCGGCGTCGATGACGCTCTGGGGGTTCATGGACCACGAGACGACCACCCGCTCTTTCGGGTCGAGGCCGAGGAGGCTGTCGACGTGGCTGCTCTTGGTCTTGAGCTCCAGCAACGCGTTGGACTGCTCGGCGAAGAACGGCACGGTGGCGGCGGCGAAGCCGATGAGGGGTTCCAGCGCCAGGCTGTCGGTGATCTCGCCGGTGCCGATGCGGAAGAGGAAGCCTCGGTGCTTCGACAGCAGGTCGCGGGTCTCGGCCAGGAGGTCGTCTACGTTGCTGAACACCTTGAGGGCCGGGTTCTCGGCGAGGTAGTCCTGCAGGTAGCAGTAACTGCAGTCCATGGGGCAGTTGCTGGCGAAGTTGATGATGAAGTAGTTGCAGCACACTTGGCCGTCGCTGCCCGGGCATGCCTTGAGGAACCTGCCCTTGTGGCGCATGAGCAGGAGGTCGCGCTTACCCCGCGAGATGGGGTCGGCGGCGCCGTCGCGCTCGGCCCAGTAGCGCTGGGGGTCCGGTACGGTGACGAAGGGCACGTCGGGCAGGGACTTCCGGAGGTTGTCGAAGATCACCGACCCCTCGGAGCCGTTCTCCACGATGACCCTTTCAGGCCGGTACGCTTGCAACTTCCTTCCCCTCCATGAGCACGAATACTTCTCTTGCGGAATCGTCGCCGGCCAGGGATTCCAGCTCCCGGGCCAGACGGGCCAGCGCGTCGACGCTGCCAGCCTGCAACTCTACCTTGAGGCCGCCTTCGAGTCCCGGCGCCACAGTGATGCGGATGCGCGGATCGAGCTTGAGGCCACGGAGGCGGGCGCGGACCTCATCCTCGATGCGGGTGAGACGCGGGTAACGCAGCCGGCGGAGCGCCTCCTTGGCGTGTTTGAGTCGATCGTTGCGGCTCATTCGGCTGTCGGACAGGGTCGGGGCGAGCTCCTTGCCGTCGATGATGGCGGCGATGGAGCAACCGTCGCGCAGGGAGATCTCCACGCACCAGTCCAGGAAGTCGTTGAAATGGTTGCCGCCGAGACGCAAGCCGCGCGCGAGCCGCAGCATCGCCGTCTGATCCGGCCCGCCCAACGCCAGCCATCGCTGCACATCCTGGGCGCGAATGCCCCGCTCCCGGCCGTAGCTCGTGATCTCTTCCGACAGTGTCACTTGTTCTGTAAGGCTGACACGCGGCGCAGCCGCTCCTCATAGTCTCGCGCCATGGCTTCGTTGCCGCGTTTCCGGAACCCCTTCGCCAGAATCGTAACCTTTTTCGCCAGGGCCTCCAAGGCCCATCCGGTCTTCTCCGCGTCCAAACCCGACTCGATGAGGTTGGCAATGGACGTGACCCGGAAGCGGTCGAACCCCCAGGTGGAACGGGAGAGCTGATCCGCGTGTCCACCCCGTTTGGTGACCAGCGCCTCGGGGATCAGCGGGATCTCGGTGTCCCTGGCGATGCGCAGCCACAGGTCGTAGTCCTCGCACACGGGCAGCGACTCGTCGAAGCCACCGACCCGCTCGAACAGGTCCCGCCGCATCATCACCGCCGAGGGGCTGACGAGGCAGAGATCGAGGCTGGCGCGGAAGATGTCGCCGGAGGGCTTGCGGTGCTTGTTCCTCGGGTTCACGCGCACGCCGTTCCGGATCCAGATCTCGTCGGTCTGACAGATCTCGACTTCGGGATGGCGTTCCATGAAGCTGAGTTGGCGCTCGAGCTTGTGGGGGTGCCAGAGGTCGTCGGAGTCGAGGAAGGCCAGATACCCGCCGGATGCGCGGGAGGCCCCATGGTTCCGGGCAGCCGCCACGCCGCGACGGCTCTGGGTCAGAACGGTCAGCCTGACCCCGTAGTCCCGCAACCGGCACGCGGTGTCGTCCGTGGAGCCATCGTCGACCACGATCAACTCGAAGTTGTCCGCGGTCTGCACCAGCACCGACTCCACGGCCTCGCCGAGCATGGGCCAACGGTCGTGGGTGGGAATGATGACGCTGACGAGCGAACCGGGATCCTTCGCCATGAACACGTTGGGGAAAACCATGATCGATCGAATGGCGTCCTTCGAAATGGCGTCCTTCGACTTCGCTTCGCTACGCTCAGGACGAACGGTTGGATGCAATTCCCCCTCGTCTGCGTTTATCGAACTGCTCACGACGAACGATCGTAGACCAACTCCCGTTCGTCCTGAGCGTAGCGAAGCGAAGTCGAAGGACGCCAACTCGCGGGTGCCAACAAGTCACGCTACGAGTCACGTCACCCCATGTACCGGGTCAGGAACAGCGACAGCTCCGGGACGTAGGTGATGATCAAAAGCGCGACCACGTTGATGACGATGAACGGCACGAGACCCGGATAGAGGCTCTTCAGCGGCGCCTTGAACAGTGCCTGGGTGACGAAGATGTTGAGGCCGAAGGGCGGCGTGAACATGCCGACGGCCAGATTCACGGTCATGATGATGCCGAAGTGGACCAGGTCCACGCCGATGGCGACGGCGATGGGCGCGAGCAGCGGCGTCAGCACCAGGATCGCGGAGGCGGGATCGAGCAGGCAGCCCACGAACAGCAGGAATACGTTGATGGCCAGAAGCGCCATCCACGGCGGCAGCTCCATGTCCCGGATCATCGCCACCATGCTCTGCGGCGCCCCGCTGATGGTCAGTAGCTGCGAGAAGACCCCGGCCGCGGCCACGATGATCAGCACCTGGGCCGTCAGGTACATGGAGTTGACGGAGACTTCCCAGATCCCCTTCCAGCCGATGTCGCCGTAGATGAACCGCGTCACCACGATGGCGTAGACGCAGGCGATGCCGGCCGCCTCGGTGGGCGAGAAGACGCCGGCGTAGATGCCGCCGAGGATGATGACGGGCATGCCCAGGGCCCACACGCCTTCCCTGCTGGCCACCAGGAACTCCCGGAAAGAGAACCCCGAGGCTTCGCGGATGCCGTGCCTCACGGCGAACGCGTAGATGTAGGCCGCCATCAGCAGCGCCATCAACAGGCCGGGGACGATGCCGGCCACGAACAGCAGCACCACCGACTCCTGCGCCGACACGCCGTAGAGGATCATTCCGATGGACGGCGGAATCACGATGGCGATGGCGCCCGACGAGGTCAGCAGGCCCGTGGAGAACTTCTCGTCGTAGCCGGCGTTCCGCAGCGGCCGGTAGAGCAGCCGCCCGACCGCCGCCACCGTGGCTGGGCTGGAACCGGAAATGGCGCCGAAGACGGTGCATGTCCCCACCGCGGTCAGCGCCAGGCTGCCGCGGACGCCGCCGATGGCGGAAAGGACCCAGGTGACGATGCGCCTGGAGATGCCGCCCCGGCCCATCAGGTCGCCGGCGAAAATGAAGAACGGCACCGCCATGAGCGCGAACTTGTCGATGCTGTCGAACATCTTGATGTGCACCGTGGTCGGCGGGACCGGAGCGAACAGCAGCAGCACGATGGCGGAAGTGGCCAGCAGGATGACGAAGATCGGGAATCCCAGCAGCAGCAGGATCACCGGCACGACGGCCATCACCCATTCCACGAGATCACTCCCTCCGGCCGCCCGGTTCAGTCATCCTGGTCGTCGCCGCCGTATTTCTGCACGATCTCGCCCGCAAACTCGCCCTTCACGTACGAGCGGAAGCGCAGGGCCACCGCCAGGAACATGAGCACGAACCCCAGCAGCAGGGCGAAGTGCGGTATCACGGTCGGGATCTCGGCGACGACGCTGCGCTGGCCGAAGTTCCACACGAGCTTCACCACGGTCCAGGTCTGGGGAATCACGAAGACGCACACCGCCAGGAAAGAGAGCGCGGCAATGCCGTTGATGACCTCTTTCCAGGGCGAGGGCAGCATGATGGAGAAGAAGTCCATCTTGAGGTGCTGCCCCTCGAAGGCAACCAGGACGGCACCCATGAAGACCGTCCAGACCATGATGTAGACCATGGTCTCGTCGGCCCAGATGAGGGGCTGGAGAAAGACGTACCGGCCGATGACGTTGGCGAAATTGACCGCGATGCCGGCGACGATCAGCGCGCCGACGATCGCCCTCGGCACCGTCACGACGACGAAGCGGAGAGGCCTTGGAAGTTCAGGGTCGGACATGGCCTCTCGGCCCGTCACGAGGGCCTCAGCCGCCGCGGGTCCGGTTGGCCGCCTCCTTCATGACGCGGTAGGTCTCCAGCACCGCCGGACGGTCCTTCAGCACGTCGTCGCCCACGGTGGAAAGCCGCCGCCGCAACTCCGCCTGGTCCTCTGCCGACAGCTCCGCCAGCTCGCCGCCGGCCTTGACCCAGATCTTGTACATCCGGTCGACGAACCCGAGGGTCCACTTCTGGTTGAGCGGATCGGTGGCCAGCGCCTGGTCCAGGATCGCCTTCTGGAGGTCGGGGGCCAGCTTGTCGAACCACACCTTGCTCACGAAGCGGCCGCTGCAGATCAGCCCCTCGCCGGGCGTCAGCACGTACTTGGCGATGCGCTGGTACTTGAAGGGCACGAAGATGGTGATGCCCGCCTTGTTGCCGTCGATGGTCTTCTGCTGGATGGCCGGCACCACCTCGGAGAGCGGCATGGGCACGCCCGCCGCGCCGAGCCGGCGCATGGTCTCGATCTCCAGCTTGCTGCCGAAGACCCGGAGCTTGCGGCCCTCGAAGTCCGAGAGCTTGCGGATCGGCGTGGAGGTGGCGTAGTCCGTGGGCGCGTCACAGGTCATGCTGACCATCTTGAGGCCCTTGGCGTCGCCGATGGACCAGTACGCCTTCTTGAACGCGGGATCGTGCACGGTGCGGAAGCCGTGCATGAGATCCTCGAAGATGCCGGGAGCCGACAGCACCCCGAAGCGCGGATCCACGCCGGACAGGAACGCCGGCGGCGTCATCACCATCTCGATGGTGCCAAGCTGAACGCCCTGCACCATGGCCGGTATGGCCCCGAGCTGGCTCAGCGGATAGACCTCCACCTTGATGCGGTCGCCGACCCGCTCGGCGAGGCCGGCCTTGAAGGTGTCGGCCCAGTTGTCGTACGCGCCCTTGGTGGTCGCATGCCCGATCTTCATGGTGACGGGTTGCGCGGCGAGGGGCGCGGAAACCAGCAGACAAGCCGCGAAAACCACGGCGGAACAAGAGAGACTCAGACGCAGGTTCGACATCATCGACCTCCCTGTATGCAGCTTACGGAACGGGTCGCGATTACATCACAGTTCCCGGCGCGCGACAAGGCACAACCTTAGACGAAACCCTCCATCTTCTTGAAGAACTGGTTCACCATCATCTTGCCCACGCCCCCGAGCATGCGCTGGCCCACGCCGGCGATGAGGCCGCCGATCTTGGCGTCGGTGCAGTAGCGCAGCGTGGTGCCCGCGTCACCGTTGTCCTCCAGATCGATGACCAGATCTCCTTGCATGAACCCGGGACCGCCGGACCCCGACCCGCTCAGGACATAGTGGCTTGGCGGCTGCCGGTCCTTGATGGCGACCTTGGCCTTGTAGTTGCCCTTCACCGCCGCGATGCCTACCTTCACCGTGGCCTCGAATTCGTCCGGCCCGACCTCCTCCATGCCTTCGCACCCGGGCATGCACTGCGCCATGATCTGCGGGTCTTGCAGGATCTCCCAGATGCGCTCGCGCGGGGCCTTGAACTGATAGCTGCCTTCGATCTTCATGCACGCCTCCTTGATGATCTTGAACCGGGCATCTTAACAGCATTTGCCCGAAGCCAAAAAGGGGCGAGCCTTCGACAGACTCGCCCCTTTCCGTTTCAAGCACCCGAACCGCCGCGCGGGATGGCGAAGCCGGACCGGATGCGCTTGTGTGCCGGTCCGCGCGCTACTTGAGGGCCTTCTTGAAGACTTCCGCGTTGGCCTGGATCAGTTCGAACTGGGTCTGCATCACGGACAGCCAGTCGTCGCCGTAAACGGGCAGCGTCTTGGCTTTCATGCCCTTGAACGCCGCCTGAGTCTCGGGATCCTCGATGGCCTCACGGAAAGCCTTGATGAGCACCGCCATGCGGTCCTTGGGCATCTTCGGAGGCGCGGCCACCACCCGGCTGGCCGCCAGCACGCTCAGTTGCGGGAAGCCGAGCTCGCCCACGGTGGGCACGTCCGGGTGCCGGGGGTCGCGTTTCTCGAGATAGACCCAGGTGGGCACAAGCGACCCGTCCTTGACGAAGGCCATCTGACCCGGAGAGTCCAGCCCCAGGCCGCGGGCGTGCCCCTCACCGCGGACGATGGCCATGTTCGAGGCTGGAGCGCCGCCGTAACCCATGATGAATTTGGGCTTGAACTTCATGGTCGCGGCCGTCAGCGCGGCGGTGACCCAGCCGGTGGTGCCGTAACCCGACTCGGTGATCAGCACCTCCTTGGCTTTCTGGAAATCCTCGAGCGTCTTGAGATTGTACTGTTTTCCCGCCGCCCAGACGTACTGACCCGCGGAGATGCGGCCGATCCAACTGAACTCCCTCAACTTGTATTGCACGTCCTTGAACAACTGGCTGACGATGGCCCCCGGCAGATTGACGATGCCGATGGTGTAGCCGTCCGGCTTGGCGGCGGACAGCAGGTTCCACGAGATGATGCCCCCCGCACCCGGCACGTTCCTGATGATGATGTTGACGCCGAGCTTTTTCCTCATGACGCGGGCCACCGCTCGACTGTGCAGGTCGAACCCACCGCCCGGGGAGGCGTTGATCAGCCAGGTAACCGGCTTGTTCGGGTACTTTTCTGCGTCCGCCGCGAACGAACCTTGCGTGGCCGCCACAACGACAAACACCGCCGCCAACACGGCCAAACAGTATCGGCGCATCATGTTGCCTCCTTGCATTTCGTGAATCTCGTGGAAAAACGACTGCTTCCGTGACTATAAAGCGCGCGAGGTTATCACACCGCCGATTCGCGTGTCAACGGCGACCACGCCGAGGACATCCGAGATGAGGCCGATTTTCATCATTTGAGATCGTTCAGTCCGTTTTTGTTTGACATTCCCGGCGTTTCCTGGTGCTGTATCAAGATCAGCCCCCCGGGCACGCGTCCCCAGCCTTCCGGAGAACGGTTTGCCACAATCGGTTAACACCGCCAGCCGGCCCGCGGACCGATCCGAAGCGGAGCCGGCGGCCCGCCGCGTCTCGACCACTCGCTGGCTCGTCTACCGCGCGTGGGAAGGACTCTGGCGTTTGCTCGTCCAGATCATGCGGGCGCTGCCGCCGCTGTGGTTCATGCGCTTGTTCACCCCGGTGCTCAGGTGTCTTGCCCTGTGCGCGGTCTCGCGCCGGCGCATCGTCAACGTGATGGACGCGGCGTTCGGCGACGCGTATACGCCGGCGGCCAAGCGCGGTCTGGCTCGGGGCGTGCAGCGACGAATCGCGGAAAACATTCTCGATTGCCTCGTGCAGATGGGCTATCCCGAGCGTTTGTCGGGAGTCCTCGAGGTGCAGGGGCGGGAACACATGGAAGCGGCCCTCGCCAAGGGCCGCGGCGCCATCGCGTTGAGTTTCCATCTGGGCAACTTCGCGCTCCTCACCGCCGCCATGGGAGCGGCTGGGTATCCTGTCCACTGCCTGATGCGTTTTCTCGACGACGAGAGGCTGATGAACCTGGTGCTGCACCACAGCCGCTCGTTTTTCACCGAACTCATCCCGTCTCTTCCGCGCCGGGAGGCGGTCAAGCGGATACTGGGGATTCTCCGCGACAACGGCACCATCGTAATGCTGGCCGACAACCTCAAGCGTGGTGAACTGGAAACCACCCTGTTCGGCCAGCCCGTGCGAACGGCCCGAGGCGCCGTGAGCCTGGCGCTGCGCACACGGGCGCCGGTGTTGCCCGTCTACCTCGTACGCGGCTATTCCGGGAGGCTGCGACTGATCATCGAACCGGAGATGGAGATGGAACGCACCGGGGATCTGGGCGCCGACGTCGCCGCCAACACCGACCGTATCATGCGGCTTCTGGAAGATCTCGTGCGACGCTACCCGGATCAATGGTACTGGCTCACGGTGGACCTCCCGCGGCGGGACGGGCGGCCGTCACCGAAGGACGTTGCCTGACCCCACGACGCAATGATAGATTCTTATGGTTCCCGTGAATTCGGCTTGGTGGCGATAGGAACAAAAGGAGTCATTCATGCAAGGCGGATCCGAGGGCCCCTGGGGCCGGCGGCGACAGAGCGGACCCGACTGGGAAGACCTGCTCTCGCGGTTGCCGGAGTTGCCCAACTTCCTGAAGTCCGGAGTGCCCTTCCTCATCGCGGGTGCCATTGCCGTGATCTGGCTGGCCAGCGGCTTCTACACCATTCAGCCCGGCGAGGAAGGCGTGGTGACGCGCTTCGGCAAGGTCACGCGCATCACCACCGCCGGCCTGAACTACCACATTCCGTGGCCCATCGAGGAGTTGCGCAAGGTCAACGTGGCGGAGATCCGCCGCCTTGAGGTGGGCTTCCGCAGCAACCCCGTGCGCCCGAACCTGGTGCGTCTCATTCCGGCCGAGTCCCTGATGCTCACCGGCGACGAGAACATCGTCAGCGCCCAACTCACCGTCCAGTACCGCGTCAAGGAACCCGAAAAGTTCCTGTTCAAGCTCCGGGATCCCGTGAACACCCTGCAGGCCGCCACCGAGGTGGCGCTGCGAAGCCGCGTGGGCAACACCACCATCGAGGAGGTCCTGACGGTGGGCCGTGACCGGGTGCAGAACGAGACTCAAGTGTTTCTGCAGGAACTCATGGACACCTACCAGTCCGGCATTCAGATCACCGAGGTCAAACTCCAGACCGTCGAAGCCCCGCGCGAGGTCAAGGACGCCTTCGACGAGGTGGTGCGGGCGCGCGAGGACCGCGAGAAGCTCATCAACCAAGCCCTCGGCTACCGCGAGGACCTCATCCCCAAGGCCCGCGGCGAAGTCCAGGAAATCCTCCAGGCGGCCGAGGCCTACAAGCAGGAGCGGACGCTGAGGGCCACGGGCGACGGGGCGCGCTTCACCTCGGTGCTGACCGAGTACCGCAAGGCCCCCCAGGTGACTCGTGAACGCATGCACCTGGAGGCCATCGAGCGCGTGCTCCCCAACGTGGACAAGATCATCATGGACTCCCAAGGGGCCAATAACGTCGTGCCGCTGTTGCCCCTCAAGGGCATGCCGGGCTTTCCCGGAACGGGAGGCAAGCAATGAACCGGTCCTACATCACCGGCATCCTCGTCGGCGCCGTCGTGGTGGTGCTGCTGTTCCCGCCCGTGCGCCCGTTCTTCGTAGTGGGCGAGTGGCAGCAGTCCATCGTCACCCAGTTCGGAAAGTTCAAGCGTGCGGTGCGGGAGCCCGGGCTTCACTGGAAGACCCCGCTGTTGGAAGACGTCACCATGTACGAACGGCGCATCCTCGCCAGCGACGCCCAGCCGCGGGACTATCTGACCCTGGACAAGAAACGCGTCATCGTGGACCACGTGACGCGGTGGCGGATCAGCGATCCTTTCCAGTTCTTCAAGACCGCCCTGACCGAGCAGCGGGGACGGTTGCTGCTGGACGACATCGTGTTCTCCGAGTTGCGGCAGGAACTGGCGTCGCGAAACTTCGCCGAAATCATTGCGGAACAGCGGGAAGCCGCCATGGAGGCGGTGGCCAAGCGCTCCGCCGAGAAGGCCAAGAGTGAATACGGCGTCACCGTGGTCGATGTCCGGGTGAAACGCGCGGACCTCCCCTCCGAGGTCCAGACGAGCGTCTTCGAGCGCATGCGCGCGGAGCGCGAGCGCATCGCCAAGCGCTACCGCTCCGAGGGCGAGGAGGAGTCCAAGAAGATCCGCGCCCAGACCGACAAGGAGAAGACCATCCTGCTGGCGGAAGCCTACCGGGAGAGCCAGAAGCTCCGCGGCGAGGGCGACGGCGCCGCCACGGCCATCTACGCCGACTCTTACGGACAGGACCCCGAGTTCTACAGCTTCACCCGGAGCCTGGAGGCCTACGAGAAGTTCCTGCCGGAGAAGAGCACGGCCATCCTGTCGGAGGGGTCCCCGCTCTTCCGGCACCTGGGCAGCGCGCAGATCGGCGAGTTGCCGGCGGTCGCGGCGCCGGCGGCGGTCCCCCAGGTATCGAGCACCCCGGTGGACGACCCGCAGCCCGCCAACGCGAGCGAGCCCTTGCCGACCTCAACGGATGCCAGCGCCGACACCGGCGACGCCAGACCGTAGTCCTCGGCACGCGGAAGGCATCACCGCCTTGGGCTGACACGCGGCGCTCCCACGCGTTCGTCCGGAGCTCGTCGAAACCGAGCGAGGTCGAAGCACCCGGAGGAAGAGCATGAAGATCGAAAGTCTAGGCAACTTCGAGCGCGTGGACCAGAACGCGGAGGTGATGGACACGCCCTACGACCGCTGGGTGGTATCCCAAGGTGTGGACGTGATCCGGGGCTACTTCGTCCAGGACCTCAAGGAAGTGCCGATGAAGTGGTGGGACCGCAAGGGCGGCCACGGCGTCTACATCAACCTGGAGGGAGCCGGCTACCTGGACGACGCCTTCGTGGTGTCGATCCCGCCGGGGAAAAGCCTCAACCCTGAGAAGCACATCTACGACGAACTCGTCTACGTGCTCTCCGGCCGCGGCGCCACCACCCTGTGGCAGGGCAACGGCAAGGGGCAGAGCTTCGAGTGGCAGGAGGGAAGTCTCTTCGCCATCCCGGTGAACGCCACCTACCAGCACTTCAACGGCTCGGGCGACCGGG
>JAPPNE010000066.1 GCA_028818775.1 Deltaproteobacteria bacterium
GGGACCGCTTTCGAACATGGAGCCCTATTCGGGGCAGTAGTGGTGAACCACGAGATGAGGAAGGAGCTACTGAGACACCGGGAGTACCCCGGCGATCAAGAATGCGCAAAGCGACTCGCAACGTTCCACAGCCGGCACATGGAAACGTTGGCGGAAGAATTCGAGAATCAACTGAAAGTGGACCGCGTCGGAAAACTCGTCAGAGGAACACTCGTCAAGGCCAAGAAGGCGATACGCCTGACACGGATGTGGGAATAGCGGACGGCTGTCAGCCACGCCTCGGTGCGCATGGTGCCGTCGACGAAGGCGACACGGCGGGGAACGGTCCGCATCGGGCGGCTGGCGCGTCACGAACGCCCCGCCGTCCTCGACCAGCTCGCACTCGACGGCGTGGGGCGAGTCGTCCGACGCGTTTGGAAGCCGGCCCGTCGAGCTGGGGGCGGACTCTGGTAGTGAGAAGATGGCGGCCTGCGCACGCCGGCGACCATCTCCCGGTTTCGACTGTCGCCGGCCACCCGGCCGGCGTCGGGCGGCAAGTCGAGGCAGCGGGCGAAGACGGCGGTGTTCATCCGGAATGAGGCGTGTGAGGGGTTGTCGACGATTCGCCTGGACGCTACGGCGCCGCGCGGTCGGTGACAACCCGAGCGGCCGGGTCGGTCGGCACGGCGGGCGTGCTCGTAGTACCCGCCGGCGGTTGTGAGTGGCAGCGGGGAAATACGGTTGGCTTCCACACGGGAAGGTCTTTGCACATCGTGACCATGAGACCAAGCAAGTTCAGAAAAACGTATGCCAGATAAAGCGTCGACTCCCGAGCTCTAAGGGAATCGATACGCAGCTCTGTAGAACCAACGTCTGAGGCAAGCTGATTTATGGTCGATTGCGATAGCAGGCGCCGCTCGTCAATTTCAGCTCTCAGACTTGCGTAGCCGTTTAGATCGCCAGCGAGAAGGGCGGCGTAGAGCCTTTGAATCTCTTCTGGTGGTTCATCGGGCACAGCTTCACCGGAAGCAGCCGACATGGCAAGAACTGCTCCCTGGAGTTGGGCTGCTGTTTGCTGTAGTAGCACGGGCAACGCCTCCGTGTCGGAACGTTGCGCCAACGCCATCGCTAGGAAAACATCGGCCGCCGTGGATCTCTGGTCTGCCAGGCGATGACTACTCCATAGTGTGTCACTTCTGTTCCGCATCTCTGCGACCTCGGATGTCGCCGCGGTGATGCGGGTGCGGGTCTGATGGAGCAAGGTGGCACTCGTAATCGTCGCGATGATCGCGATCAGGGCGCCGGTGAGCCCAACAGCCCATGATGGGATTTTGGATACCATGGGTGAAATCCTCTCAAGCGGCAGTCGAAGCGAACCGCCGCTGGATATCCCAGTCGATGGGGTTAGCGGGTACCGTTCGCGGGGGTTGGGGCTCCTTGGACGGGCGGAACGTGAACTGGGCGATCTCGTTGTAGCTGCAGAAGGCTCCTGTTAGCTGCGCCGCGCCATGGACTATCCTGCTCGCATCGAGGCCAAACTGAGCACGCGCGTTTGCCAGGTTCATGGCCGCTCCTTCAGACTGATTCTTCTGTTCGAGATTCCGAAGGTCGGTCCGACGGCCGCGAGCACCGTGCCGACCATCCAGCGGATGAGCCGGGTTTCGAGGCTCGCAATCTCGGTGCGCACGCCGGCTGCGACCAAGAGTTCGCCATTGCGTCACTTGGCTCTGGGCGGGACCGGTCGCCCTTTCGGTCGGTCGGCGGCGCCGGCCCACGCGAGCCATGCCGGGGTCCACCCGCTCGACGCCATCGGGGTAGGTGACGACGGCCAAGCCCCCGCGCATCGCCGTCGCCGTCCCGGTACGGCCGGACAGGTCCCGCACCTTCACGCCGCCGGCGGCCGCCCTGATCAACCGCTGCAGAACTTCACCGTCCACCGGTATCGCTGCTGTCCCCGTCGTCCACGTGGCCGCGGGAATGCTCCTCCATCTCGATGCGCGCCGCTGCCAGCTGCAGGGCGCTGCTCACTTCACGGGCTCCCTCGGCCGTGAGTCTGGCCTCCCAGACAGGCTCACCGCCGCCCGGCGCCGGGATCTTCGTGCCGACGCGGATAGACAGCTCGCCCAGCTCCATCCGCACGATGAACGACCGGACCCGCCCTTCCCTGGCGTCCGGCACCTCGACGTTGATCGGTCTCATTGACTTCTCGTCTCCCGCGCGCCTGTCAGTCCCGACCGAACCCCCGCGTCAACTCAACGTTGACGGCGTCGAGGTCGACGTCGAGGACGCTCTCGAGGAGCTCGGCGGTCCGGGTCTACGCTCGGTTGGCAGCTACGCCGCACGGTCACGAAGGCCGTGGCGGACACGACGCACCGCCGCAACGGCGGCAAGAGCAATCACCAGCAACAGACAGGCCGAAACCGTGTACCCCTTCGATAGGGTGAACCACGAGGCGACGGCCACCTGCCCGGCGGACACGTCCGGATAGCGAGTCAGCATGAGGACAACCTGGACGTTCTCGCACAGATCGAGCACTCCTGCCGCGACCGGCAGACAGGTCAGACTCCAGAGCCGTTCCGTTGGTCGGAACCGGTAGACGAGTCCGGCCAGGAAGCTGACGTACGCGAACGGCAGCAACGCGTCCAACGTGAGGCTGGACCACGCGTACACCTGCCGCCCGCGCTCACCGTAGCTCTCCATCGCGGCGACAGCCTCGGCATAGGTGTAGCCTGTCTTCACGTCGAGCATTTCGCCGGCGATGGGCAGAGCGGGGAACACCACGACGAGCAGCACCAGCGTCGCGACCAGCGTGGCGCTGAGAGCCGGCGTTCTGCTGGCGGACTCGACGTACTTCCTCATGCCTCTTCGCCTCCGGTACCGGCGGCGACCCGGGCCGCTCCCCGAAGACCGGGGCGACGGGTCGAACGGCCTGCGCCTTGGTGCTTCAGTCTATCGGACTGCCCGGCTCGCTTGCTAGGATCACCGGGGCGGACGGCGCGGTCCCGCCCCGATGCTGTTGCCGCGGTCGGGGCCAGACACGGAGTCCGGCCCGCCTCGCCGGCGAGCCGACCCGGGCCGGGGAACGGACGGCCCAAGGTCCCGCGGACTACCGGCGGACGGGCCCGGCGATCGTGGCCGAGGGACCAGGCACGGTCGTCGACATCTCGACATCAGGGTTCGGGGCTGAGCGGCCCGATCGCGGGAGCGCGGTGCGCTCCGGAGAGCGTTACGGCGCGAGGCCGTCCCGGCTGCCCGCGTGGCGACGCCCGGCACCGAACGACGAAGTGCCGAGCGTCAGTGGCCGGCTGCGTCGCGCTGGTTGACCGAGAAGCAGACGCGGCCGATGCGCGACCAGTAGATCGCGCCCCGCGTCATCACGTCAGTACAACTCCGTCCGGGCGCTCTCTTCCTCGCCCGCGTCGATCTCGGCAGCGTCAGCCCCGGCGATCTGGTCCGCCAGGACCCGGCCGTACGTCGGGAAGCAGGAGCGCTCAACTTGCGCGTCCGCCTCCCAGAGTCGAGCTCGAATCAACGCCTTGGCGCAGTGCAGGAACGCTTCCTCCACCGTCACCTTGAGGACGCAGATAGGCAGCTTGCCCTTGATGGCCAGCGGCAGCAGCAGCTCCGCTTCCGTGGACATCTCAGCCCGCCCGTTGACCCGCAACGTCTCCGTCAGGCCCGGCACGAAGAACACC
>JAPPNE010000067.1 GCA_028818775.1 Deltaproteobacteria bacterium
TATAGCGCGGCAATCTGGATGAGAGTGCGCGACAATCTGGATGAGAGTCTTGGCGTCGCGGCAGAGTGGAGTGTTTCGGGACTTCGTGCCGATTGCAAGGGCTTTTTCTGGCGGTCCTGGTTGCCGCGGCCTGACGCGGGTCCGGAAACGGCTGCGGCCCGCGCGTGGGTGCCGCGGGCCGCAGGGTTTTGGTTGAGGCGTCCGTTCAGTCGGTTGGCGTGTTCTTTTTCGTGGCCTTCGTCGCGGGCCGGCCCCGCTTGCGCGGTTTCGCCTTGAGGGCTTCGCGCCGCCTGTAGCTCTCGACGTTCATTTCCAGGATCGTGGCCCGATGGACCAGACGGTCGACGGCGGCCACGGCCGTGGTTTCGTCGGGGAAGATCCGGTCCCATTCGGAGAACGGCTGGTTGGCGGTGATCAGGAGTGACCGGCGCTCGTACCGGGCCGAGATGAGTTCGAAGAGGACGCTGGTTTCGGCCTGATCCTTTCGGACGTAGGCAAAGTCGTCGAGGATCACGAGGTGGAACCGGTCGAGCCTGGCGAGCAGGCTTTCCAGGGCGAGTTCGCGCCGGGCCACCTGCAGGCGCTGCACCAGATCGGTGGTCCGGGCGAAGAGCACGCGGTAGCCGTTCTCGACCAGCGCCAGGCCGATCGCCGAGGCCAGGTGCGATTTCCCGGTCCCGGGCGGCCCGAAGATGAGGCATGATGCCCCCTGGGTGAGCCAGGCGTCGCCGGCGGCCAGCGCCATGACCCGGGCCTTGGAGACGGTGGGCACCACGGCGAAGTCGAAGGTGGCCAGGCTCTTGCCCGGCAACAGCCGGGCCTCGGCCATGTGGCGCTGGATCCGGCGCCGGCCCCGCTCCGCCAGCTCGTGTTCGGCGAGGACCGCCAGGAACCGGGCCGCCGGCCAGCCCTCGGCATCGGCCCGCTCGGCAAAGCGTTCCCAGAGCGACCGCATGGTCGGCAGACGGAGTTCCGAGAGCATCAGGGCCAGCTTGACCCCGTCGACCGCGTCATTGTCTGTCCGTGTCATGACGCGTCTCCCGTGCCGAGCAGCGCCCCGTAGCCGGCCAGCCGGGCCCGGGTGACTTGAACCTCGGGCAGGCCTCCCGGGTCCGGTGCGAACCGGGTCCGGAGATCATCGAGGTCCGGCAGAATCCCGGCCTGCAGGCCGCGGTCGATTTCCGTCGCCAGCGCCGCCTCGCAATTCTCCTCATGCGCGAGCGCCAGGAGTTTCACGCTCAGCCGGCAGCCCGCGCGCTCGCCGAGCCGGGCGACCGCCATCTCGAAGCAACGCCGGTAGGCGTCGCGCGGGAACAGCTCGTCGCGATAGACCAGGTTCAGGAGCGCCATCGGCTTGGTCTTCAGGGCATGGATCACGTGGCGGTAATTGACCACATGCACGGCCTTCGCGGATGTCCCCCTGCGCTTGCGCGGCAGGGTCAGCTGGTGGGTGTGCCCCAGATGGAGTTCCAGCCGGTCGTCAAAAATGCGGACCCCGAGCCGGTGGCCGATCAGCCGCGAGGGAACGGTGTAGAACACCTTCTTGAGGATGAAGCCGCTGGACGTGGTGACGGTGACGGTGGCGTCCTCCCAATCCGGGGTGCGCATCGGCGGCAGGTCGCGAAGCGTGCCGCGTTCGGCCCGGATGGCCTTCGCCCGGCGGGCATTGCCGCGTCCGACGATCCCGGCCATGAAGGCGCGATAGGCGTCGATATCGGCAAAGTCCTTCGACCCCCGCAGCGCCAGGGCATCGGTGACCTCGCGCTTGAGGTGGCCATGCGCACTCTCGATGGCGCCGTTCTCGTGGGCCACGCCGCGGTTGTTGCGGGAGGCCGTCATCCCGTAATGCCCGCACAACGCCTCATACCGTCCGGTCCGGTCCCGCGCGTCGTCCTTGCCGAGGTTGCGGAAGGCCGCCGACAGGCTGTCGGTGCGGTGTTCGGCGGGAACGCCACCCAGGGACCAGAGCGCGGCCTGCAGCCCTGTGGCCAGGGCCGTGAAGCTCTCGCCGCCGAGAACCACCTCTGCATGGCGGAACCCCGACCAGGGGAGCCGGAAGTGATAGAGCCGGTGATCGAGGGGCTGTCCGGCCACGGTGACGCCGAGAGCGTTCATGACCGTGAAGTCCGACAGGGCGATCCGGCCCGGCCTGGCGGTCTGTCGGAAGATCACGTCCCGGTCCGGGCCGTGGCGGGCCCGCCAGTCGCGGATCCGCCGCTCGAGGGTGCGCCGGATGCCCGGATCCAGGTCGGGATGGAGCCGCATCAATTCCCGGAACACACCCACCGGCCGGATGTCGGTGTTGTCCTGCAGCATCGGCACGACGTCCTTGTCGAAGATCCCGGCCAGCGGATCGGGGCGCCGCCGGCCGCGGGGCGCCCGTTTTTGCGAAGGGGGACGCGGGTCCCGTTGGATCCGGTACCCGGTGGCGGCGCTGAAGCCGGCCTTCGCGGCCGCCGTTTCGGTCGAAAGGGTTTTCCTGTGGTTCATGAAAGTCCTCATCTGGTGATCAGTGACATGTGGCCCCGGCACCTCGCTCTCCTCTTCTCGAGACGAATCGCGAGGTGATGACCCGGGCCGCCACGACCACCAAGGGGCTTCCAACGCCCCCCAAAGGGGGGCGAAAAAATTTTTTCGGCGGCCGTCAACTCCGGTCGGGCTACGCCCTCCCTCCGTTGACGGCCGCCGCCTTCGCCCCCCTCAGACGGGACTCGCATCCTGATTGACGCTGACTCTCACCTTGTTTGCCGCGCTAGA
>JAPPNE010000068.1 GCA_028818775.1 Deltaproteobacteria bacterium
CCGCTCGAAGCCAATGCGGCCTTCGTCGTCGGCGGGTGAACCCGCGCAGCCATGAGCCCCCAGAACAAGGGCCGCACCCAGAAGGACTAAAGTCAGTCTCACGACGTCGATCTCCTGTTGTCGCTTTCAATGTGAACGATCGGCAGCTACGCGTCGGGTCATGGAATGGTCTGGTCGTTGACCGCTCTCACCCTGACCACTACTGGAACAGCTGCCATCCCGCCGAGGCCCCATGGCCCAAGGGATGTCGAATGGTTCTCTCCGAGCGCCCGTCAATCTCCTGGACCTACCTCTTTCCGCCGAAGGCGGCGGAGATGTCGTGGCGTTAGAGAACGCCGCCCATCCCTTCGTGTCCGGGTCCCAGGAATACCCTGGTGACGACTCCGAAATCCTCGCCCGACGCGCGGACTTCAGGCCGCCCCTGCACGCTGTATAGCACGAACGAGCTGCGCGCACGATGGAATCCGTTGCCGCCGACCTCGATCGAGTAGGCGAGGTCGCCGTCCCCCCAGCTCGAGCCGCCCGCGTAGCGGATGCCGGTAAACCTGAGCATCCCATCCACCTCCGTTTCGTAGGCCGGATCTCGCACCTTCGACAGATCGACGATCAGAGATAAATCGCCGGGCACGGCATCGCCCGCCGGCGTCATGCCGACGAGGTCGCCGTCCAGGTGGCAGCGCCTGGCGGGGCGGCGTTGCCCGCCAGGTCCGTTGCCGGCGTCGGCCCGAAGGCCCACGGCTGCGGCAGGCCGTTCCTGAATGCCACGCCGAAGGCCATCTCCCCGGAGGGAAGCGCCTTATCCCCCCGCATTTGATACGACGTGTCGCTCCACGGTCCCAGGCTCTCGAAGTTCATCAGCTCCGGCAACGTGCCGCCCTCGAACCGCGCATACGCGCAAGCAAACCCTCGCCGTCGATCGGGTGGATGAGCGAGCGAGGCTCCGTTCCGCGAAGTAGACCTCGTTCAGCGTCGAACGGAAGCTGTCCGCATCCAGGTGGCTCATGAAGCCCACCGCGTGAAGCAGTTCGTGGACGAGCAGGTGGGTGAGTTCTGCGTCGCTGAATGAGGCGACGGCCGCCGGATCGATCAGGACATCGGCCCTCAAGGCGCCGCGGCCGCCGTCTGAGACTTCCCGCCGCTGCCGCTGCTCGCTGTAGTGGACCGGCTTCAACACCCTGGTCCTGCCGAGTTCGTTCCCCTCCGCGCCCGACCACCAGGGATCCGACTTGGGAACGAACCGCACGAATATGTCCCTGCTCCCGGCCCGCCAATCGTAAACGGACGCCACGTGCTCCTCCATAATGGGCACATCGACGGATTGCAGCCTCAGCCGTTTGGTGAAGGGGAGCGCCGCGTTCACGACCCGCGCGGCATCCTGGGTCAGGCGAATGTACCGCCCGTTCGTCTCCGTTCCCACCACCCGCACGTATGGCGGCGAATACCATTGCTGAAGCCCTACAATGCCCTCGATGTTGCCGCCCGCCATCGTCCTGAGGTAGTCAAGCACGTCCGCTGCCCCGGCCCCGTCGCGCACCGCTCCTTCGGACAAGGCCACCCCGCCCCGCGAACCCGTAGCGCCAAGCGTTCCCGCGGCCGGCGCGACATCGGCTCCGACGTGGAGCGTCGGGCCGAACGCAATGACGGGGGCCTGGTCGTTGTACCCGTCCACACCCTGGTAGAGCCTGTACCTGACGCCCGGCGGGAAGGGGAGATGCGTTCCGTTCTCGTCGGAGCCCGAAGGAATGAAGGTCGCGTGAACCTCGTCTTCCTGCCACGCGATTGCCCCGTACCGGGCGTTCGCTACATCCGTTTCCGGGACGACAGGTGTGACCGTCCCATTCGGCTGCGCGGTCATTGACGGGCGGGAGTTGCCGCCCCCGCAGGCGCTCAAAGCGCAAAGAACGAACAGCGCCACCACGAGATGGAGTGACCGACGCACGGTACAGGACAATGCGATTGTCATCATTCCCGCCATGGAGTGTCTTCCTTTCCGCGATAGCGTCGTAGCACCGGGAGACATTCCCACCGCAGACCAAGGGCACCCATTCAGGCGCTTGACTACCACCTCGCCATGACGTTGAATTCGACCGCGTGCTCGGGCCGGGCGCCGTCGCTCTCTCCGCGCGCGGCCTCGAGGCCCAAGATGAAGTTGGGTGGTCCGGCCCCTCCGGGGTCAGTAGACCGCGCCATCGTCCGTTCCTGAATCCGGCGCTTTATCGCCACGCCAACTCGCGCTCCAGGAGAGTTCAGCCAGTATCTCTACTTCGCTGCTGTCCACAAGCAGCGCGGTCTCGTGGAGAGGCCCGCCGGCCGCAACGAGTACCCGGCGCGACAGCAGTCGCTCGTACCGTCCAGCTTCTCTGGCCGGTTCTCCATCGGAAGTCATCCAGACTTGAACCTGTCAAACGCGCCATCGTCGCAGGCGCCCACAAGATGCTGCGCATCATCCATGCCGTGCTCAAAACCGGCCGGCCCTACTACGACCGCACCGCCGATTACGAGGCCCTGATGGTCAAACGCAACGCCCCGCGCTGGATCCGAATGCTCCGCCGCTACGGCTACATCGCCCCCGCCCTGCCCCAGCCCATGGCCGCCTGACTCACCCCGCCTCTCTCCGCCAGCCCGTCACGCGGAACGGCCTCGGGCCACATCGGGGAAGCCTACGTGCTCGTCCCGTTGTGTCGACACGGCGTTCCCAGCAACTTCCGAATCGCGAAGTCGCTCGGTCTTCGTTTGCTTCATCCCCGGTTCTGTTTCACGGCAAATGGGACATTTTCGGCTCAGACCGTGTGAAAACTCGAGGTCCCATCAACGGGAGCGTGCGAGTTTGTTATGA
>JAPPNE010000069.1 GCA_028818775.1 Deltaproteobacteria bacterium
ACCTGGTCTGGTGGGGGCACGACAACTGCATGTGGTCCAACGACTTCCCCCACGCCAACTCCACCTGGCCGCACTCGCGGGACGTGGTGGCGCGGGATCTCGGCCACCTGCCGGACGACGTGCGCGCCAAGCTCTTGAGGGACAACGTGGCGCGGCTCTACGACATGGCGGTGCCGGCGCCGATGGTGGCGGAAGCCTGACGGGCGCGCGCCGATCACACCTGCCGGCGGCGGTTCAGGAAGGATCGCCGGCCGCCGCCGTCGTCTTTCCCAGCGAAAGCGAGAAGCCCGGCTTGCGGATGTAGACTTGGGTGTACTCCTGCTGGCGAGTGAGCTCGTTGATGAGCCGCACCAGCGGCTGGCTCGCGCTCAGGTACTCCCGCGGCCGGCCGGCGTTCTGCAGAGCGTCCACAGCCTCGTCCCCCGCGTACACCCGCATGATCATCTCCTCGTCGGACATGGACGGCCCGCCGAGTTTCGCGCGCACCTCCTTGAGCGACGGGTCCGGCTGCTCCCAGTTCTCCCAGGCCTTGGCGCGCGGGCGGCCCAGAATCCGGTCCTTCACCTCGGGGTCCATGTACTCGGCGCCCTGTCGCCCCCAAATGCCAAGGGCGTACTGGATGGACTGATCGGTGACCTGCTTGTAGCGCTCTCCCATGATGACGTTGATGGCCGCCTGGGTGCCCACGAACTGGGACAGCGGCGTCACCATGATGGGATAGCCCCACTCTTCGCGCACCCGCGCGGCTTCTTCCAGCGCCGCCGGCAGCTTGTCCTCCATGCCCACCAGCCGGAGCTGGTGCACGAAGTTGGAGATCATGCCGCCGGGGACCTGGTGGCTGTAGACGGACTGGTCGAAGGCCCTCGGCGCCCCCACCGGCAGCCCGTCCCGCTTGGCGACGAAGGTGAAATGCTCCCGTACCGGCTCCAGCGCCTTCTCGTCCACCGACGCGGTGTGGCCCATGGCGCGCACGTTCTTGAGCATGTTGAAGATCGACGGCTGGGCCGAGCCGTTGGCCAAGGGCGGCACGCTGGTGTGGATGGTGGTCATGCCGAGCTTGATGGCTTCCAGGTAGTTGAGCGGCGCCAGCCCGTTGTTGCAGTGGGCGTGGAACTCCACCGGCGTATCGCCGATGTTCTCCAGCACGATGGGCACCAGGGTGCGGGTGCGCTCCGGCGTGAGCATGCCGCCCACGTCCTTGAAGCAGATCCGGTAGGGCTTCAGGGCCGCGGCTTCCCGGGCCTTCTGCGCGTAGTACTCGTCCGTGTGCCGCGGCGACACCGAGTAGATGATGTTCGCCACGGCGTCCATGCCGAGCGCGCGCAGGTCGTCCACCTCCTGCTTGAACACCGAGTAGTCGTTCCACGGATTGGAGTTGCGCGTCAGGCGGATGCCGTTATCCACCAGGTGGCTGACCACCAGCTTGGCCACTGCCGTGGGCTTCTTCTCCAGCCCGCCCCGGATGCTGCCGTGCATCCGCAGCGCGGTGTTGCGGGCGCGCCGGGTGCCTTCCCGGATCCAGTGCCACGGGTTCTCCTTGTGCTCGCGCACGTACTTCTTGATCATGGTGGCGCTGAAGAACTCCATGGACTCGAAGCCCGCCCGGTCCATGCCCTCGATGGCCTCGAGCATGGCCCCGGTCCTCATGTTGTACGCCCACAGGCTCTGGTTGCCGTCGCGCAGCGTGGTGTCCACGAATGTGACTTCGCTCATGGTGTTCCTCGGTGACCGGGAGCCGGTCGGATATTCGCGTCCTTCGACTTCGCTTCGCTGGCGCTCCGCTACGCTCAGGACGAACGGTGCAGAAACAGTGGTGAACCAACATTCCGTTCGTCCTGAGCGTAGCGAAGCGAAGTCGAAGGACGCTAACTGGCGGCTTCTTCCGCCGCCTCTCCGTTGGTGCTCCGCCCCAGGGTGAGGGAGAAACCCGGCTTGCGGATGTAGACCTGGGTGTACTCCTGCTGCTTGGTAAGCTCGTTGACGAGCCGCACCAGCGGCTGGCTGGCGCTCAGGTACTCCCGCGGCC